>CACYWW010000013.1 GCA_902778145.1 uncultured Ruminococcus sp. | reverse complement strand
TCGCGGTGCAAACCTTGGGAGTCGCTTTGGGGTTCGTCGGCAACTACGCCCCACGTGGACTTTCACCACAGATTGACGGCGTGCCCGTCATACAAGCAATAAACCGGATCCCCGCGGGGATCCGGTTTTTTTTATTTCTTTCTTATTCGCTCTTCTCTTCACCGCATCCGATCGAAACGAGGCGGCAGACCATATACGCGGCAAGCGCGACCTGCATCACCGCGAATACCGTGACGGGGGAGAACGGCATCAGCCAGAACGCCGTGAGTATGAAGCTCGGAACAGCGGCGACGATCACCGACACGACGGAAACGAGAGTAAGCGCAACGTACATCCTGAACCGCGATATACCGAAGTGGAAACGCGCTTCTGCGAGACAGTAGAGCATCACGGTTATAACCGAGAACTGCTGTATGATCCTCTCCTGACTATTGATCACCGTATCCTTTCTGAAATACATGTATATCAGATATACGACGCCCCAGAGCACCGGCATGAGTGAAAGCAGTCTGTAATTCAGCTTCTTCAGCTTCGTTTCGGTGGAGGCGCACCAGAAGTAATAAAGCGATGACGCAAGGCTGAGCAGGATCGTAAGGCACAGCGTTATGAAAAGCACCGTGTTGTTCGTCCGCACCGCGGACTTACCGGACGTTCCGAACACCGATTTTGCGAGCGACGGTATGAAATACCACGCGGAGAGCAGCGCTGAGGATATGCACATGAATCCGCACAACGCTCCCGTGAAGACTACCCCGTGGTTCGCCTCCGGCATGCTTTTGAACGAACGCTTCTTTATCAGCAGGAACGCCGTCACCGCAAGAACGGCAAGCGATACCGCGAACATTATCCGCGCCGCGGTAACACCGTGTGCGCCGCGCTGGTACAGCCCCTCCTCAACGTCGTAGTAGTTGATCATCAGGACGGTACGCACAACGGCAAACCCGACAGCAAGGATGAGCGCCGCCGCCATAAGTATATATATTTTGCTTTTATTGCTGTTCATAAAAGCGCAGACTCCCTTTCGGTTTACTTTTTCTTTTTCTATTATACTCCGCCAATATTAACAAAGATCCCCTTCTGCGGTTAAATAACATAAACGAGATCAAAGATTTTTTAAGACTTCAGTTATTTTCACAAAATAATCCGGTACTCCGGCATCGAATTCCATGTATTCGCCGGTCCCCGGGTGAACGAAGCCGATGTACCTTGCGTGCAGGCACTGGCCGCGGAGCAGATCCGCGTATTTCTTCTCTACCGGAGTCCTTCCGCCTCCGTATACAGTGTCGCCCATCAGCGGGTGGCCTATGCTCGACATATGCACCCTGATCTGATGCGTCCTTCCGGTGTGCAGCGTGAACCGCATGCGTGAGAAGCCGTTGTACGCCTCAATCAGCTCGTAGTCCGTCAGAGCTTCGCGCCCGTCCGTGACTCCCGCCGCCATTTTTTTGCGGTCCTTCGGGTTTCTGCCGACGGTCTTGTTGACAGAGCCCCTGTCTTCGCGCGTCCTCCCGACGATCACGCCCTCGTACACGCGGGAAAAGGAATGATCCTTTATCTGCGAGGCGAGCGCGATATGCGCCTCGTCCGTCTTTGCGACGATCAGAAGACCGCTTGTGTCCTTGTCTATCCGGTGGACGATCCCGGGACGTTCGACGCCGTTTATCCCGGAAAGTCTTCCCCTCATCTGATAAAGGAGCGCCGAGACGAGAGTCCCCTCATAATTTCCGGGTGCGGGATGGACCACCATGCCCTTCGGCTTGTCGACCACGGCGAGCATATCGTCCTCGTAAACGATGCGCACCGGTATATTCTCCGGCAGGGCGTCGGGCGCCTTCAGCTCCGGCACATCGAACGTGAGCACATCGCCGGGTGTGACGCGCACGTTCTTCTTCGACGTTTTCCCGCAAAGAGTCAACACGCCGTCCTCTATATACTGAGAGGCGGCGCTTCTTGTTATTCCGAATAGTGACGAGGCGGCGAGATCGAGACGCGAGCCGTCGAGCTCAGGCGTCACCGCCGCCGTTTTCCGTTCTTTCATTCTCTTCTTTCTTCTTCCCGGACAAAAAACTCCTGTCGATGAAAAGCAGGTAAACGAATATCATGATACCGCCGACCGTGACGTATGAATCCGCGACGTTGAACACCGGGAACGACTTGAAAAAGTCGAACTGTATGAAGTCGACGACATAGCCCTTGGAAACGCGGTCGATCATATTGCCTATTCCGCCGGCGAAAACCAGGACGAGCGGTATGACGAAGAGCTTTTTTCCCTTCGCCGTATACAGCAAAAGCAGCGCCATGACAACGATGGCGACGGACGATATCACTATGAAGACCCACCGTCTGTCGGCGAACATCCCCCACGCCGCGCCGCGGTTCTCGACGTATACGAAATCGAAAAGATACGGTATGACGCGCACGGTCCTGCCCTCCGGCAGGTACTTTACTATCAGTAATTTACTTATCTGATCCAGTGTGACGAGCAGCGCCGATACGGCGAGCCATAATATATACATACCGAGGTTTTCACGGCATTTTGATCTGATATCACTCGTCTTCGGCATCGAAAAGCTCCTTTTTGGCTTTTTTTCTGCGCGGCATCTCGCGTTTCGTCTGACGGACGTCGTCGTTGTCGGAAACTATCGCGTCACCGGGGATCTGTTCGCCCGGACCGTCCGACATATCGTCGCCCGTGAGTATCCTCGAATTGAGCTCCCTGATCGTATCCCTGACGGACGCGATGCGGTATTTTTTCGCCGCGCCGATCTCGGGAGAACGGGTGATGGTGACTCTGCCGTCGTGCACCGCCTCGGTGACAGGCTCACTCGCGCGGAGGTTCTCGACGTCGTTCTTCATCCCCTCTATGACGGCTCTTATGTACTCCGCCGTCGCAGGCTCGGAAAGATCCTCCTCATACTTGCTCTTCGGCGCAAGCTTATCGAGCTGTTCGATATTCTCTATATACTGCTTGTATATGATGCTGCGCATATCCGCGACGGCGAGCTTCAGCTTCCTCAGCACGAGAGCCTCGGACGCCACGCTGCTCCTGAACGAACGGAGCACGCGGTCGGTGTTGTCCTTCGCGGCGGAATAAAGCATGTCCGCCTGCTCCTGCGCGTCGGCGACGATCCTGTCCGCGCTCTTTTTGGCGAGCTCGATCGTTTTTTTCAGCTCCTCCTCACCCGCCTGTGCGACAGCCGTCCTTTCAAGCGACGCCTTGAGCTTGTATTCAAGCTCCGCGTTTTCACGCAAAAGCTCCTCGCATCTGTCGGCGAGGTGAGATATATACGCGTCCACTTCCTTGACGTTGTAGCCGCGGGCGGATCTTGTGAAATCCTTCTTCTTAAGTTCGTTTTTATCCATCAGGATGACCCGGTCCTTTGTTATTGTAAAAAGCTCAGAGCGTGACGGACGGCAGAAGCGCCGCCGCCGCGCAGACGACGGCGGATCCTATGAGAGCCGAAAGATCGAGCATACCCGTCCTCTTCGCTCTGCCGAGGATCGCCCTCCACGGCAGGATCAGCGGATCCGTGACAAAAATAAGCACCCTTGAAAGCACGGTGTCCTTCCCGGCTGAAAAACAGCCGAGGATGACCCGTGCCCATATTGCCGCGTCAAGGATCCACAGTAAAAGATATATCAGGTTGCAGAGCAGCGCGGATATATTCTCCATCCGTGTTATCAGTCTTCGGTGTAGAGGCTGTCTTCCTCGCCGGAGCCTGTCGCGTTCTTTTCGTCGTTCAGAGCCTCGCCGCTGACGTTGATGTTGGCGGGGGTGATTATGTAGGTATTGATCGCGACCTTGCTGAGCAGGCCGTCGATCGCGTACGCGACGCCGGAAAGGAAATCGATTATCCTTCTGGCGGTCTCCTTGTTCGTCGCCTCAAGGTTGAGCACCACGGTGCGGCGGTTGAGGAGATGATCCGCGATCTGCGGCACGACGTCATAGCTCTCGGGCTTGACGACCTTGAGCTCGAGCGCCGCTCCGTCAAGCTTTACGCCGGAGTTGATCTTCACGGGCTTCTGCGGCGCCGCCGGTTCCGCCTTCTGCGGAGCCTCTATGACCTCTTCATCGTCGTACGTATCGACGGCTTCGTTCTCGTCCTCGTAATCCTCGTCGTCATTGAAGCGCTTGGTGAATTTAAAGCTGTCCAGAAATCCCATTTTTATGTTCCTTTCTTTTTATGTATCGTTTTTTGTTTTTCTTTCTCCGAATACCGCCGATCCGATGCGCACGACAGTCGCCCCGCATTGCGCCGCTTCGCGGTAGCTGCCGGACATACCCATCGACAGGACCGGCTTGTATCTATTATCCACCTTTTTTACGCAATTGTCAATAAACAATCGGTAAGTTTTAGTGAAAAATTTTATATAATCCTCTCTGTTTTCGCACACCGGCGCCATAGTCATCAATCCGAGAGGTCTGACGTGGCTGAATGAGAGCATTTTTTCAAACGCCGCGGGCACCTCCTCCGGCAGAAAGCCGGATTTGCTTTCCTCGCGCCCGATGTTCACCTCGCACAGCACGTTCATAACGACGCCGTGCTTTTCCGCCTGACGGTCTATCTCCTCACAGAGGGATACCGAGCCGACGGAGTGGATGAGGCTCACCTTGTCGATTATATATTTGACCTTGTTTTTCTGAAGAGTCCCGATGAAGTGGATCTCACACGGAAGATCCTTTATCCTGTCGTATTTTTCAAGCAGCTCCTGCACCCGGTTCTCGCCTATGTACCCGACGCCGCATTCCTTTACGGCGTATCTTATCCTGTCGGTGTCAACGGTCTTCGTGGCGAGGAGCAGATCGACTCCCGGGATCTCGGAGCGTATTTTTCCGATACGCTCCTTTATTTCCGGAAATTCCATCATATCACTCTCCGGCGACGGACATCGCGGGTCCGATCAGGACCGAAGGCGACGATACGGCGGCGCCGAACATGTTGTGATACATATCGGAGCCCGGCTCCTCTATATCCTTCAGAAGCTGGTAGAAGTTGCCGGATACCGTCACGCCGCTCACCGCTCTGCTCTTTTTGCCGTTTTCGACAAGATAACCCTTCGCCATGAGCGAGAAGTCGCCCGTCATGGGATTGGCTCCGGCGTGCAGCCCGGAGACCTCGGTGATCATTATGCCGCCGCCCATCTTTTCGCAGAGCTGCTCAAGGCTCTTTTCACCCGGGGTGAGGGTGAAGTTGTTGACCGAGATGCCGATCGGCGCGGAATATCCGCCCTTTGAAGCGTTGCCGGTCGACTGTACGCCCGCCTTGTGCGCCGTTTTGAGATTGTAAAGCAGAGTTTTCAGAACGCCGTTCTCGACGACCACGGTGCGTCTGCCCGGAACGCCCTCGGAGTCGAAGGCGCGGGAACCGAACCCGAAGTCGAGCGTGGCGTCGTCCGTCAGCGTGACGCAGTCTGCGGCTATCTTCTCGTCCTCTTTGCCGGCGAGCATCGACAGCCCTCTCTGCGCGTCCTCGGACGAGAAAATGCCCGAAAACGTCTCTATCATATCGCAGAACGCGCTGTTTCTGAATATCACGCGCATCGCCGCGCTCGGTACGGAACCGGCTCCGAGGAAGTCTGTCGCCTCGGATACGGCCTTTGCCACCGCCTTGTCCGCGTCGAGACACGCCTTGTCAAAGCCGCCGCAGTGACCGAAGCCGTCGTTCATGCGCTCGCCGTCTGACGCTATCGGTATAACGTAGGCGGCGATGAAATTCGAATCCTCACAGAGGTCGAGCCCGTGGCAGTTCTTGATGACGACGGTACTCTTCGCCGAAACTACGGTGCTCCCCTCGACCTTTATTATCCTCGGGTCGGCTTCGAGCGCCTTTTTTTCAAGCAGCTTCGCAAACGCTATCTTCTCATCCGCTCCGATCAGGTCGAGCTCTTCGCCGTACACCTTCGGGGCGGGGTATGAATCCGCGCCTTCGAAAATGAACTGTTCATCCGGGTTTTCGATTATCGAGGCGTTGTCCTCGGCGGCTGCCACGAGCGCCGGTATGCCGTCCTCCTCGACGCTCGTCGTCGAGGCGTAGCCCATTTTTCCGTTCTTTTTCACGCGGAACGAGACGCCCGCGTAGTCGTTGACGCTGTAATTCTTGATCTGACCGTTGAGCACCTCGACGCGGAAGCTCTCTCCGTTCGACGCGTATATCTCATATTCTCCGTCGCAATGATCCTTCGCGTACGCGAGCAGCGCGTCGCAGAATTTGTTCAGTCCGCTCATTCTATCTCACCTCCGACGGTTATTTCGGAGATCCTTATCATCGGCTGACCGACGTTCGTCGGTATCGAGCCGGATACGGATCCGCACATTCCCTGGCCGAGAACGAGATCGTCCGACACCATATCGATGTTCAGAAGGACCTCGTAGCCCTTGCCTATAAGCGTGGCGCCGCGCACAGGCTCGCAGATCCTGCCGCCGCGTATCATATAGCCCTCCATGACGGCGAAGTTGAATTCACCGGTCACCGGGTTGACGGAGCCGCCGCCCATCTTCGCGGCGTACAGACCGTTTTCCGTCGAGGCGATTATGTCCTCGCGTTTGTCGTTTCCGGCGCAGATGAACGTGTTCGTCATCCTTGAGGTAGGAGCGAAGGTGTAATCCTGACGTCTGCCGCTGCCGGTCGAGGGCATGCCCATGCGGCGCGAGCCGAGCTTGTCTATCATATATCCCGTGAGGATGCCGTCCTTTATGAGCGTTATCCTCTGCGTTTTTTCACCCTCGTCGCTCATCGAAAGCGAGCCCCATTCTCCGGGGATCGTTCCGTCGTCAACGGCGGTGACCTTTTCGTTCGCTATCTTCTGACCGAGCTTTCCGCAGAACACGGAATTTCCGAGACCGACAGCTGTCGCCTCGAGCGCGTGTCCGCACGCCTCGTGGAACACGACTCCGCCGAAGGCGTTGTCCATGACAACGGGCATCCTGCCCGCCGGGCATTTGCCGGCGTGGAGCATCGTCGTCGCTATGCGCGACGCCTCGCGTCCGGCGCCCCTGAGATCGAGCCCGCGGATGAATTCAAATCCCGCCGCTTTGCCGGGTCCTGTGAAGCCCGACTGGTTCTCGCTCCCGTCCGACGCCACAGCGCTGACGGCGAGCCTTATATAAGGTCTCTCGTCACGTCCGATGACGCCCTCGCTGTTAGCGAGGTAAACGCGCTTGACGCTCGCGTTGAGCGAGCCGCGCACCTGTACTATCTCGTCGCTGTACTCCTTCGCGGCGAAATACGCCTGCTTCAGAGCCTCGACTCTTTCCTTTTTGTCAACGTCGAACACCGGGACCTGCGCGCGGCACAGAGGCTCGAAAGTGACGTCTCTCAGCACGATATCCATGCCGGCGGACGACGCGGCGGGCGCTGCGGCCGCGACCTTTCCGGCAAGCGCCATCAAGGACGCCTCGTCCGTGCCGTTGCCGTAGGCGTAGACCGAATTCGTGCCGCAAAGTATGCGCACGCCCGCGCCCTTGCTGCGGCTCGTGCTCGCGCTGTCCACGCAGTCGGCTATCATCGAAACGCCGTCGGCCGTCGTATCCTCGACGTAAAGCTCGGCGTAGTCCGCTCCGGTGCTCATCGCCTTGAGAAGCACCGCTTCGGAAACTCTTTTTTCTACCATATCCCTCTCCTTGTGTTGTTTTATACCGTCCGTCAGCCGAAGATCCTGATCTCGTATTCCTCGGTCTCACCGTCCGGCTCGGTCTGTTCCTTAAGACCCTTTCCGGATACTATCAGATTGTCGTATTTATGGAGCATATCCGCGTAACCCTCCTCATCCGGAGAATACTCGCGGGCTATGCAGTAACCGTCCTGTTCGGCGATTATCTCGATTTTTCTGAACGTCACTTTATCGTTCTTCAGTATGAAAACGCCGACCTCGCCGTCCTCGTTCATCCTTACGGCGGATACGGGCACGCGCAGACCCACGGTCTTCTCACGTATCACGGAGACGGTCTGTTTACGCACGCTCCCGATATCGCGAGAGAGGTAATCGGTGCTGAACACGAGCACGGCGCCCTCGCCCTTGTTTTCGGTGACTATGCGCAGGAGCGTGAAGTCCGTCTCGGAGCCCGCCATGGGGAAGCTTATCCGGTACGTCGCGCCCTCTGTCAGCTTCCGGGCGGTGTCTCTGTCGGTATCCGCGCAGATGTACCAGACGGCGGAAGGCGCTATCTTGCCGACGGCGTATCCTTCCTCCGTGACGTTGGTCTTCTCCGGCCGGCTGTCAAGGAGCGCCGAAAGCTCCTCATAACCGAGCTCTTTCGCGGCGGCCGATGTGAAAACGCCCTCATATCCGTCGACGTACGACGAGAAATACCCCGCCGCGGGCGAACGCACTTCATACGCGTCTCCCTCCGAGGAGGAGATCAGCTTCTCGCGCTGAGCCTGAAGATCCGCGATCTCCGTGTTGAAGTTGAGACGTTCGTTTGTTATGATCTCGCGGCGGTTGAGCAGGACGAGGAGCTCGTCCGCTTTCTCGGTCAGAGTGGCGTAATCCCCCTCCTCCGCCTTGAGTCTCAGCGTGTAATAAAGCTTGCTTATCTTCGCGTCCGTGTTTTTGGTCCCGGTATCGCTCACGCGGTTGCTGTCCGTCAGGATGTCTATTTTTTTCTCTATCGCCGAAAGCGCGCGGTCGTCGCTGCGGATCGTGTCGTACACGCGCACGACGACGGCGTTCTTGCGCACCTTTTCACCGTTCGGGAACATCCTTACGGCGCCGCCGCTCTGTCCGTAAACGACGGTCTCGTCCCGGAAGACGACGCCGGTGAGCGTGAGCTGATTGGATATCTCCGCCGCCTGTACCGGTTCCACCTTCATGTCCGTTTTGAACATGGAAACGATATGGTAGACTATATATACGGCCGCGGCTATCGCAAGCGCGGAGGTCAGAACGTATTTGGCAACGCGTTTGAGAAATTCCTTATCCGTAAGATCAGCTCCTTTCGAGAAATCCGCGCACGGCGTCAGCCGCCTGATTCGCGTCCGCAACGCGGACGCCCTCGCCGTAGCGCGAGAACCAGGTGAGCTGACGCTTTGCGTAATTGCGGCTCGCCTGCTTGAGTCGTGCGATGCAGTTTTCAACCGTGTCTTCGCCGTTTATGTACGGGAAAAGCTCCTTATAGCCTATCGCCTGACAGGCTGTCGTGCCGGGACGCAGATCGCCCGACGACAGGGCGCGGCGCGTCTCTTCGATCAAGCCCGCGCCGATCATCAGATCGACGCGTCGGTCGATTTTGTCGTAAAGCTCCCGTCTGTCGCCGAAGCCGGTCAGCAGCAGGAGCACGTCGTACTCCGGCTCCGCGCTTTTCTGCCCGCGGTCCGTCTCCGTCTTCGTCCTGCCGGTCGCGTAATATATCTCAAGCGCGCGGACGACACGTTTTTTGTTGTTTTCGTGAGTTTTCTCCGCCTCCGCCGGGTCGACTTCCCGGAGCTTCAGCCAGAGGGTGTGACAGTCAATCGCGGAAAGGCTCTCTCTCAGAGCCGGATCCGTATCCGTATCCTCCGAATAATCGGTCGGATGTATGAGCGCCTCGATATAAAGCCCGGTGCCGCCGCATATCACCGGCAGCCTTCCGCGTCCGAGCACGTCGTTTATCGCCGTCTTCGCGTCCCGCACGAAGCGGGCGACCGAATAATTCTCCCACGGCTCGGCTATGTCTATCAGATGGTGAGGCGCGCGGGCTCGCTCCTGCGCCGTCGGTTTGGCGGTGCCGATGTCGAGCCTCTTATATATCTGCATGCTGTCGGCGGATATGATCTCTCCGCCGAAGTCCTCCGCGATCTTCAGCGCAAGCGCGGTCTTGCCGCTCGCCGTCGGACCTCCGATGATGACTATCTTGCTTTTCACCGCGTTCATCACAGTATCAGCATCGCGTCGCCGAAAGAGAAGAATCTGTAGCGCTCCTTCACCGCCTCCGCGTACGCTTTCATGACCGTTTCACGGTCGGCAAAGGCGGAAATGAGCATAAGAAGTGTGCTCTCCGGCAGATGGAAGTTCGTTATCAGCGCGTCGACGGCTTTGAATTTATAAGGCGGGTATATGAAGATATCCGTATCGCGGCTTTCGGCGTGTACCGTGCCCTCATCGTCCGCCGCGGATTCGAGCGTGCGGCACGACGTCGTGCCGACGGCGATTATCCTGCCGCCCCGCCTCCTCACCGCGTTGATCCTCTCCGCCGCGTCGGCGGTAACGGTGAAGAACTCGGAATGCATCTTATGTTCCTCTATGTTCTCGCATTTGACCGGCCGGAACGTACCGAGGCCGACGTGGAGCATGACGCGTATGACGTCGACTCCCGAATTTTTGATCTTTTCGAGCAGCTCCTCCGTGAAGTGGAGCCCGGCGGTCGGCGCCGCGGCCGATCCGTTCTCGTTCGCGTAGACGGTCTGATATTTGTCGTTGTCGTCAAGTTCCTCCGTTATGTACGGCGGAAGCGGCATTTTGCCGATCTTCTCGAGGACGGAATAGACGGTCTCGCCGCCGGTCTTATCGTATGAGAAACGGATCATGCGGTTCCCGTCCTCCGAAACGGAGACGACGGTGCCCGTCATTATCCCGGAGAAATCGATCACCGCGCCGGTCTTCACGCGCTTGCCGGGATGCACTATGCACTCCCAGGTGTCAAGCTCGCGCTGACGCAAAAGCAGACATTCGACGCGGCTCGGTTCATTGCCGTCGTCGACCTGTCTCCGCTTCACGCCGTAGATGCGCGCGGGGATGACGCGGCTGTCGTTTATGACGAGCGCGTCTCCCGGACGGAGATATTCGACTATATCGTAAAAGTGCCTGTGAGAAATGTTCCCCGTCTTTCTGTCGAGCACGAGGAGGCGGCATCCGTCCCTCTGCTCGCACGGGGTCTGCGCTATAAGCTCGTGCGGAAGCTCGTAATAATAATCGTGTAAAGAATGCATTTTCAAAAATACGGCGGCGCTTTGTATCCGGTTCTTGACAATCGCGCGATTTTGTGATAAAATCACGGATCGGGACGTCTCGGCTTCAAAGGAACCGCCGGAACTTTCATCATATTATATACCGTGAGGTTTATTTTAGTTATTATACACCTGTATTTTACAAAATTCAATACCTCATTGCTATTTTTAATATAATATTTACGGAGTTTCGGTATGTTTAATAAAAAAACACGCCGCCTGTCACCGGGGATACACACGGCGGCTGTCACGCCGTTCCGCCGCGGCGAACCGGATCTTAAGGCGTTTAACAGGCTTCTTTCCGATCAGCTCTCATCGCGCGTCGCGGGCGTCGTCGTCCTCGGTACGACGGGCGAGGCGCCGACGGTGACCGATAAAGAGCGCGGCGAGATCGTCTCAGCCGCGGCCGGGCTTTTGTCCGGGAAAAAGGAGCTGACGGTCGGCTGCGGATCAAACGATACGGCAAAGACAGTGCGGTCCGTCAGGGAGGCGGCGTCGCAGGGTGCCGATTTCGCGCTCGTCGTCGCGCCGTATTACAACCGTCCGTCTCAGCGCGGTCTGCTGCGTCACTTCATGACAGTGGCGGAGGAGTCGCCCGTCCCTGTGATCGTTTACAACGTCCCGTCGCGCACGGGAGTGGATATATCGGCTGAAACGCTTGAGATCCTGTCGGCTCATGAAAACATCGTCGCGTGCAAGGAGGCGTCAGCGGATATGCAGTCCGTCACGGGAAAGCTGACGGTCGGTCTCGACTTTTTCTGCGGGAACGACGCGCTTCTCTGCCAGTTTCTCGCGTCCGGCGCCGCGGGCGGGATATGCGTCTGCTCGAACATAGAGCCCGACCGGACGTGTGAAATAGCCGAGGCGGCGGCATCGGGTGACGCAGCAAAGGCGCGGAGCCTGTTCTATTCGCTGTATCCGCTGATAAAAGCGCTCGGCTGCGATACGAATCCGGTGCCGATAAAGGCGCTTTTGTCAGCCGCGGGATATATGACCGATGAGGTAAGGCCTCCGCTTTTGCCGCTCGACGGCGGCAAAAAAGCCGCTCTGCTCTACGCGGCGGCGGAGGCGGGGATATATATGGATCAAGGAGAATAAAATGAAATTCAAAGGCAGTATAATTATATCGGATATCGACGGAACGTACACCGGATCCGCGGAAGGCGTCAGGAAGAACAACGAAGCGATAGAATATTTCAAATCGGAGGGCGGTCTTTTCACGTTTGCCTCCGGGCGTGTGGAGTTTTCCGTCAGAAGCGTGGTGCCGGACTTTTTCAGCCTTTGCAACGCGCCTGCCGTTCTGTCGAACGGGAGCTATCTTTATGATAAGGAGACGGATACGAGGATAAACGAGATCTGCGTCGACACGTCGTTCGCGCTGCCGTTCCTTTCACGGCTTCAGAAGGATATGCCGGAGCTCGGCATACGCATAAACCGCGGCAAAGGATATATGACGCCGGAGATAAACCCCGCGGCGTACAACGATCTGAAGCAGTACATTTCGAACGTCATGACTGTCCCGTTCGACCGGATGCCGGGCGACGGCTGGAACAAGATAGTGCTCATCGGCACACGCGAACAGATACTCGAAGCGAACGAATACGTGCGCAAAAACAGCGGCGGCAGGTTCGCGGTTTCAATGTCCTGCCCCACGCTGCTCGAGCTGCTCGATCCCGGGGCGACAAAGGGAAATCAGGTGAGGTATCTGAAAAAAATGCTCGGAGAGTACACGACGTACTGCTGCGGCGACTACGAAAACGACGAGGACATGCTGAGAAAAGCCGACTTCGCCGTCGTCCCGTCATCCGGAATGGATAAGATCGTCGCCATGGCGGATATAGTCGCCTGCCACTGCAAGGACGGCGCCATCGCCTATCTCATCGATCTGCTCGACCGCAAGCTTTCATAAAAAACCGGCTGAAATCCAGCCGGTTTTTTGATCTGAACGCAGCACCGTTATCCGGCTTTTCCGGTATACGGCAAAATGTTTGATTCAGCCGCCGAACAGGGCGGACAGAGCCTCCGTGGGGGAAACGGCGTCGCCGCTTATCTCAGCCGGCTTGCCGGCGCCTTCCGTTAAGCTGAGGTCAAAGCTGAATTCAGTGCGTTTTCCGTGCCTTGTGAAATTTCCGGAGCCTTTGTATGAAAGCGACGGCATACCGTTGAACACGGTCTTCACATTGAGCCCGTTCACGGTGGCGGAGCCCTTTGTCGCCAGAAGCTCAAAGCTCACTCCTCCGCTCTTGTACGCCGTCTCCGTCTCGCCGTCGAAATACGTTATCCTGTCTCCCTCGGAGATCCTGACGTTGTAGGAATCCGACATACCGGTCGACCGTTTTTCGTACGCCAGCTCGAATTTCTTATCTCCGATCTGTACGAAAAGCTCGAGCTCCGTGTACGTGTCGCCCTCGGCGCAGAGATACCGCAGGACGCTGTCGCCCACCTTGAGGCGGCACGCCGCCGTCAAAGGCGACTTTTCGCCGTTTCTCACGTATCTCTGCCAAACCGCCTGCTCGCCGCCGTCGTTCACGGCGGCTTTTATATCCGATATCAGCTGTGAAAGAAGCTCATCGCCGTCACGGTCCATATCGTGCAGATACGCGTAGAGCCCGAGCATATCTGTGAGATACTCTTTATTCTGATCGAGTCCGGAGAGCGCTCGGTCGAACGCCCGCAGATATTCCGCGCGGTCGAGCCGGAGAGTATACCTTGTGACCTCGACGTCCGTATCCGCAGCTCTGATGCTGTCCGGCGCCGATTCAAAACGCGAGGCGTCGGCGTCGCGGCAGAAATCGGATATGAACTTACCGATCACGTCCGACAGCTTCCCGCCGTCAGTGATTCTGACCGGCGAGCCGTTGACGGAAACGGTCTTGCCGAGAGTGAAGGTCAGCTCTCCGACGGTGACGGAAATATCCCCGTCGCCCGAGATAAAGGCTGTCACCGGAGCCTCCTCCGTTTTCGGGCCGTCCTCGGTGTTATAGGTATAAGTCGCCGCGCCGTTCGATCCCGCGCCGGATGAAGGCTTCACAAGGACCGATGAGACGCTTTTACCGTACGCCGGAACGATCTCCCGGAACGGTGTCGCCGCCGTAACGAAAACGTCTTTGTCGCTCATCCCGCCGCTTTTGCAGGAGCCGAGCCCCGCGACCGCCAGTACCGCCGCAAGAGCCGCGGCGATTCTTTTTATTACCATATTATCCTCCCGTATCGATCAGACGTGCGCGCCGGATCTTTGTCCGAGCGCGGAAAGCGCGCATTCACTGTCCGAACGGCGCTCGTACAGGACGCCGTTTATACGCTGCGTAGTCTCGTCACCGACCCCGAGTATGAGTACGACCGTGTTGTCCGGCGCCTCTCTCACAGCGGTCTCGACGGCAATTTCGCGGTCCGGTATCACCGTGTAATCCGCCTTTCCCTCTTTTATGCCCGCGGCTATCTGCTCCGCTATGGCGTACGGACTCTCGTAGTCCGGATGCTCCGAGGTTATATATACGAAGTCACTGTATTTTCCGGCGATCCTCCCGAGCGCGTATCTGCGCACCTCCGCCTTGTTTCCGACGGAGCCGAAAACGGAAACTATCCTTCTGCCGGGATATTCCTTCAGAACGAAGGAGAATATCGTTTCAAACGACATGGCGTTGTGCGCGTAGTCGACTATCGCGACGACGGATCCGTCGTCTGACTGATAAGTCTCCATCCTTCCGGAAACGGCGACCCCGGCGAGCACGCGCCTCACCGTCTCTTCGTCTATCGGCGCCTCCGACCCGACCGGCAGCGTCGCGGCTACGGCGGCGGCGGCGTTTTCGACGTTGAAGAATCCCGCTATCCTGAGCGTGAAATCGCCTTCGTAATACGGCGTCCTCATATGGAAGACAGTCCTTCCGTTCTCCTTCCGCAGATCCGAATACATGACGTCGCAGTCCGGCGTATCACCGTACGTTATCACTCTGCCGCATTGTGACGCCGCAGCGTAAACACGGTCGAAGAAGTCGCAGCCGCGGTTTATGACGGCTCTGCCGCACTGTTTGAAAACGCTGAGCTTGGACGTGAAATAATCCTCGAAGTCCGGGTGCTCGACGGGTGAGATGTGGTCCTCGCCGATGTTGGTGAACACCGCGGTGCCGAATCTCACGCATCTTACCCGGTGATATTTCAGCGCCTGGCTCGACACCTCGCACACGACGCGGTCAAGCCCGTTTTCCCGGCAGTTGTAAAGTATCCTCTGAAGATCTATCGACTCCGGGGTCGAGTTCACGCTCTCCTCCGCCGTCTTCCCGTCGTACGTTTCTACCGTGGATATGAGACCGCAGCCGGGTCTGCCGCGGTTTTCGAGGTCTGCGTCGATAAGCGCTTTTATGAAGTGGACGACGGTCGTCTTCCCCTTAGTGCCGGTGACGGCGGTAATATCGAGATCACCCGACGGATGGCCGTAATAAAGATCGGCGATCTCCGCCAAAGCCGCGCGAACGTCCGAAACGATCATGCAGGGCACGGTGTCTGTGAACCTTTTTTCGGCGACAAAGCAGACCGCTCCGCGCGACACTGCGTCGTCAAGATACTCCGGCCTGAAGTGATTGCCCTTGCATATGAACAGGGTCCCCGGGACCGCCTTCTTGCTGTCCGCGGTCACGAACGTTATCTCATCCTCACACGGCTCGTCGGAGGAGACGAGCAGTCCCTTGTCCGACAGCCTTTTTCTGAAATCATCAAATATGAATTTTTTCACTGTAAAGCACTCCGTGGTTTTTTCCTTAACCGAATTATAACCGAAAAATAATAAAAAATCAACCTCAAAAGCCCGATAATCTATTGAAATATGTAAAAAAATATGGTAAAATAAACTCGCAGTAATATTATCACGGAGGGATCATGGAACAGTCCGATCTTAAAAATATAGGAACGCGCCTTCAGACCATGCGCGACATACTCGATATCACGGTCGAGGAAATGGCGGAGATCACCGGCACCAGCAGAGAGTTTTACACGGCGTGCGAACGCGGAGAGACCGATATACCGATATCGTTCCTTTACAAATGCGCCCACCATCTCGGCGTGGACGTGACGGATCTCATTATGGGCGAGACGCCGCGTCTCTCCGTATATCAGGTCGTCAAAAAGAACGAGGGCATCCCGGTCGAGCGCAGACGCGGGTTCTCGTACAAGAACATGTCGTACCTCTTCAAGGGCAGAAAGGTAGAGCCCTTCATGGTCACGGCGCCTTATTCAGACGAGGCGCAGCACGCGCCGATACCGCTTTCCGTACACGAGGGTCAGGAATTCGACATGGTCGTCAAAGGCAGTCTCCGCATGGTCGTGGACGGCAAGACGGAGCTGCTTGAGGAGGGAGACTGCATTTATCTTGACTCGTCTCATCCGCACGGCATGATCGCGGCGGGCGGTGAGGACTGCTCGTTCCTCGCGGTGGTCATACCAGGGGACGACGCGAAATGACGCGGATCTTCGTCGCGCCGGGCGCCCTTTCGGCGGAAACGGTGACGCTTACCGGCGGCGACGCGGTGCACGTTTCCGCCGCGCTGCGTATGCGCGCGGGCGAGCGTCTCGTTTTATGCGACGGCGAAGGCGCCGCGGCGGAATGCGTGATCATCTCATCCTCCCCGTCCGAGGTCGTATGCCGCATAGATCATATGATCGACGGCACGCCGGAGCTTCCCGTCAGGGTGCATCTTTTCCAGTCGCTGCCGAAATCCGACAAATTCGAGCTGATAATACAGAAGACGACGGAGCTCGGTGTCTGCGAGATCGTCCCCGTGATCAGCGAACGCTGTATATCGCGCCCGGACGAGAGATCGCTTGCAAAGAAGATAAAGCGCTGGTCGGATATCGCGCGTGAGGCGGCTCAGCAGAGCGGACGCGCGGTCATACCCGCCGTCGCCCCCGCCCTTTTTTTCACCGACGCCGCTGGCTCGCTTCCCCCGGGCGGTACGTATCTTTTCTGTGACGAGGACGAACGAACGCTCCCGCTGCGTTCCGCGCTGAGCGGAGCTGAGAGCGATATATACGTTTTCGTCGGGCCGGAGGGCGGATGGTCGCCGCGCGAGCGCGCTCTCGCTCTTTCCCTCGGGATCCGCCCCGTGACGTTCGGTCCGAGGATCCTCAGATGCGAGACGGCGCCCGTTTACGTCATGTCCTGTATAGGATATGAATTCGGCTGATTTTGTGGAAAATCCCCAAAAAACACCCCTTTATTTGAAAAAGTTTATAAAAAATTTTGTGAATTATATTGAATTCCGCGAAAAGGCAATATATAATGATTTTTAATATTTCGCAAAATCTAAAAAGGAAACGGTTAAGGAAATGTCAAACAGGCTTTTTCAGAGCATAATACACCAGATGAAAGACGTGGTGGACCGCACGATAGGGGTCATCGACGAGAACGGCGCGGTCATTGCGTGTTCCGAACTCGTGCGTATCGGAGAGATACGCCGCGGTGTCAAGGACGAGCTCGCCTATACCTCTGAGACCGTTTGTATAAACGGATACACGTACCGTCCGATCGGTTCGGCGGCAAAAGCGGAATACGCCGTTTTCGCCGAGGGCGAGGACAAGATGGCTGAAAAGATATGCGGTATTCTCTCCGTATCGCTCAACAACATCAAGAACCTGTACGACGAGAAGTATGACAAGAGCTCTTTCATAAAGAACATAATCCTTGACAACATACTCCCGTCCGACATCTATATCAAATCCAAGGAGCTCCACTTCAACACGGACGTTCTCCGTGTGGTGATGCTCATAAAATTCGTTTCACGCACCGAGCCGGTACCGTTCGACATGGTATCCGGTATGTTCCCGGACAAAAACAAGGACTACGTTATAAGCGTCGGCGAGCATGATATCGTCCTCGTCAAGGAGGTCAAGCAGAATTACGATCCCGCCGAGATATTCAATCTCGCCCGTCAGATATCCGACACGCTCCAGTCCGAATTCTACACGAAGGTGGCGATCGGCATAGGCACCGCCGCCGACGGCGTGAAGGATCTTGCGAGATCCTTCAAGGAGGCGCAGATAGCGCTCGAGGTCGGCAAGGTGTTCGACACGGAAAAGGATATCGTAGCATACGAAAACCTCGGTATCGGCAGGCTGATCTACCAGCTGCCGACGACTCTGTGCGAGATGTTCTTACACGAGATATTCAAGAAGGAATCCCTCGATCAGCTCGATCACGAGACGCTGCAGACGATACAGTGCTTCTTTGAGAACAACCTCAACGTCTCCGAGACGTCGAGAAAGCTGTTCGTCCACAGAAACACTCTCGTATACAGACTCGAGAAGATCAAGAAGATGACCGGACTCGATCTGCGTGAATTCGACGACGCGATAACCTTCAAGGTGGCGCTGATGGTAAAAAAATACCTTTCCAGCAAGCCCGTTAAATTCTGATTATTCTAAAAAACCCGGACATGATAGAATTCAAACACGTAACAAAGATCTACAGATCCTCGTCGCGCGACACGACCGTCACGGCGCTGAACAACATAAGCCTTTCGATAAAGGACGGCGAGGTGGTGTTCATCGTCGGCGACAACGGCTCCGGCAAGACGACGCTAATGCGCCTGATCACGCGCATGGAGGTGCCGACCTCAGGCTCGCTCACCGTCGACGGACAGGATCTCAAAAAACTGAAAAAAAGAAAAATACCGGACTACAGATGTAAGATCGGGATGGATTTCCAGGATTACAGGCTGTTCCCGAAATACACGGTATACGAGAACGTCGCGTTCGCGATGCGCGTCATCGGAAAGTCTTCGAAAACGATAAAGGAGACCGTACCGCGCGTACTCTCCATGCTCGATATTTCGGCGCGCGCCAACCACTTCCCGTCGGAGATCTCCGGCGGCGAGCAGCAGCGCACGGCGCTCGCGAGAGCTCTCGTCAACAATCCGAAGATACTCATCGCCGACGAGCCGACCGCCAACCTCTCTCCCGAGATGAGCCGCGACGTCATGGATCTGCTCGTCACCCTTGGTGAAAACGGCAGACGCACGGTGCTGATCATAACGCACGACGTGGAGCTCATCCGCCATTACAGCCACGTGAGAGTGATCACTCTCGCGCACGGCAAGATCGTCTCCGATACCGTCGGAGGCGCGGAGGCGACGGAAAATGCGTAAATACAGCTTTTCTTATCTGATGTCCCGCAGCTTCAAGGGCTTTTCCCGCAACGGTCTGATGTCGCTCGCGTCGGTCCTCATACTGACGTCGTGCCTTCTGATCTCCGGCTGCTTCGGACTGATAATCTACAATCTTTACGTAAACCTCCATTCGCTGAACGAGCTGAACGAGATCGTCTGCATCTGCAACTACGAAAAGCTTCCGGACGAGGAGCTTGACGCGCTGAACGCGAAGCTCAGAACGCTGCCGAACGTCGATAACGTGGAATACACCTCCCGTGAGGAGGCGCTCAGCCGCATGCGTGAAAAATACGCGAAGCACCCGCAGGTGCTCGACCGCTTCAACGAAGAGAACAATCCGTTCTTCGAGGTATACACGATAACGTACTCGGGCAGCGATCAGGACGCGGCAAACCTCCTGTTCACGCTCCGGAACAAGAACGAATTCCCGCAGTTCCGCACGGTCGAGGACAGGCTCGAGACCGCGGCGAAGCTTGAAAAGCTGAAGAACACGGTGCTCTGGATATCCGGCGGTTTCATGGCGGTGCTCCTCTTCATCTCCGTCGTCATAATCATGAACACGGTAAGGATGGCTATAACCGCCCGCAGGGAAGAGATCGAGATAATGAGATACATAGGGGCGACGGGATGGTTCATCTCGTTCCCGTTCATGGTGGAATCCGCCATCACCGGTCTCATTTCCGCCGCGATCGCGTTTTTGCTTCAGTTCATCATTTACGGGAACGTGGAGCGTCTGCTCAATTTTGACGGATCCGCCGCGGGCGTCATCACGATAGTCCCGTTCTCTTCCGTCTGGTACTTCGTTCTGGCGGGCTTTATCCTGCTCGGACTTCTGACAAGCTACGTGGGATCGAAGATCTCTCTGTCAAAATACATTAAGGTTTAAGGCGCGGTGATCCGTGCCGTTTCACCGGCATTTGCCAAAGGAGACTTGAATTGAAAAAATTTCTGAAGGTCTTGTCCGTAATCCTTTCTGCCGCCGCTCTTTTGTCGGTATTCGTAATATCGCCGGGAGCCGTCGTCACGAACGACGAGATAAAGGCGAAGCAGAAGGAGATAAGCGGTCTTCAGACGCTACTGAAGGAGCAGAAGGCGGCGTCCGACTCGGCGAAAAAACGAATCGGCGAGATAAAGGACGACATAGAAAAGACCGAGGAGCTCAAAAACGAGCTGATAGAAAAAATAGCCTCGCTCGAGAACGAGATAACGACGACCGAACGTCTCATATCCGGATACGAGGATTACATAGCTCTGAAGGAGGAGGAGATCCGTCAGACCGAGGAGGAGCTCAAATCTCAGGAGGACGCGCTCGTCGAATTCCTCAGATATGACTATGAATCCGGTTCCTCTTCTCTCAAAACGATAGAGTTCTTGCTCGACTCCGCATCGCTTTCCGATTTCCTGTCGAACATACACTACATCGGCACGCTGATGGATTATCAGGAGCATCTGATACAACAGCTCGAAACGACCTCGACGAAGCACGAGGGACAGCTCTACGACCTCAACGTCGCAAAGGCGGAGAAAGAGGAATACGCAAAGCAGCTCACCGCGAGCCTCGAGGACGCGAAGGAGCTCAAGCAGCAGAAGATGGAATACATCCTCAAGCTCGAAGCGGATCAGCTCGACTACGAGACGGTGCTTGAATCAAGCGAGGAGGCGGAAAGGTCGCTTTCCGCGGAGATCGCCCGCGCCAAGGCCGAGGAAGAAAAGCTTATAAAGGACGAAGAAGAGCGCCAGCGCAAGCTCGAAGAGGAGCGCAAACGCAAAGAGGAAGAGGAAAGAAAAAAGCGCGAGGCTGAGGAAGCCGCGAAAAAAGCGCGTGAGGCCGCCGAGAAGGCGGCGAGGGACGAGGAAGCCGCCGCAAGAGCAAGGCTTGCCGAGCTCAACGCCGCGGCGTACGGCAACGGCGGATATCTGTGGCCGCTCCCGATGACGAAATTCAAGATAACAGGCTGGTTCGGATATGAACCGAGCCCGCTTTCCTCCGGCATAAGGTTCCATAAGGCCATCGACCTCGGCGCGGCGAGAGGCGTAGATATCTACGCGTCGCGCGCGGGCAAGGTCATCACGGCCAAATACTCATCATCCTACGGCAACTACGTCATGATCCTTCATTCCGACGGATATATAACGCTTTACGCGCACGCGTCAAAGCTTCTCGTCAAGGTCGGTCAGACGGTAAAGCAGGGCGACGTCATAGCGCTCGTCGGAACGACCGGCGACAGCACCGGAAACCACCTCCACTTTGAAATAATCCAGCCGGACGGCAGGACGCGTGAGGATCCGATGCTCTACTTCTCCAAGATACTCGAGCTCCATTTAAAAGACAGTCCGAGATACGACTCGCTCAACAACCCGAGAAGAAAGACCTGGAAGGTCTGATAAAAAATAAAAACCGATAAAACGGGCGCGGCGCCATACCCGCGTCCGTCAATTCATTATTCAACGACCCTCAAAAGAAAGGTTTAAGAGGCAAAATGTCCGATTCAGAAGAAAACAACGTCGAATTAGAAGAAAAGAACACGGAGCATGAGGTCCCGCCGGAGCAAGCCGGGGCGCCTGAAAAAAAACAGCTCCGCGTACCGCTTTTCATAACGGTCATCTCCGTACTCGTCGCGGCGATACTCACGGCTCAGATAACCTTCCTTACGGTGAGGCAGAGCTATCACAGGCAGCTCGCGCAGATCGAGCAGAGCCGCTTTGCCGACAGCAAGCTGACGCAGGTGGATCAGCTTTACCGCAAATACTATATAAACGGTATCGATGAAAAGGCGCTTACGGACGGCCTCATCCGAGGCTTCATCTACGGCGCGGGCGATAAATACGGCAGCTACATGAGCGCCGAGGAATACGCCGAATACATGGCGGACCTGAAGTCGAAGACGGACGGTATCGGCGTATCCGTTATCTGGAACACCGAATACAGCGCGATAGAGGTCCTTTCGGTTTATGAGAATTCGCCCGCGGAGAAAGCCGGGATAGAGCCGGGGGATCTCATCATCGAGGCGGACGGCAAGAGCGTTTCCGAGCTCGGGTACGAAAACTCGATCAACGCGATCAGAGGCGAGGCGGGATCGTCCGTCAGCATCACGGTGCGCCGCGGTCAGGATTACAGCGAGCTTATAACGGTCAGCGCCATACGCGCGACAGTCACCGCAAAGACCGTATCCTTCAAACAGCTCGGCACGGTCGCCGTGCTTTCCGTCTCCGGATTTCACGAGAACACGCCGGACGATCTCAAAGCCGCGGTGAACGAGGCGAAAAGCGCCGGCTGTGACAGGATCGTCTTTGATATGCGCAACAATCCGGGCGGCCTTCTCTCCTCCGTCCGCGACGTGCTCGATTATATCCTGCCCGAGGGCGACGTGGTACGCATGGTCGACTCCGACGGCAACTGGACGGCGCTGCACTCGGACGGAACGTGTCTTGAGATGCCCATGGTCGTCATCGTCAACGGCAACACGGCGTCCGCCGCGGAGCTGTTCACCGCCGCGCTGAAGGATTTCGGATACGCCGAGATCGTAGGCACGCAGACGTACGGCAAGGGCACGGTCGTCGGTCCGTACACGCTGAGCGACGGCTCGGTGCTGCAGATATCGATACAGCACTACTACCCGCCGAAATCGGATAACTTCGAGGGCAAGGGCATAACGCCCGACGTTGTGATCGATCTTTCCGACGAGGCAAAAAGCATAAATTTCCACAAGCTGACATATGAAAATGACGACCAGCTCAGAAAAGCGGTCGACCTGATAAAAGAAAAATAAAAAGGAACGGTAAATAAAATGCACGAAATAACAGTTACAGAAGAAGGATTGAAGAAGCTTACCGACGAGCTGAATTACCTGAAGACGGTAAAGAAGCAGGAGGTAAAGGACGCGATAAAGACCGCGAAGGAATTCGGAGACCTTTCCGAAAACAGCGAATACGAAGCGGCAAGGACCGAGCAGGCTCAGGTCGAGGCGAGGATAACAGAGCTTGAACAGATGCTCAAGCACGTCCGTCTCGTCTCCGCCGACGATATATCGCAAGACAGAGTGAGCGTCGGAGTCACCGTCACGGTACGCGACGCCGATACGGATAAAACGACGGATTATCAGCTTGTCGGCTCGACCGAGGCGGATCCTTTCCAGAACCGCATTTCCGACACCTCGCCGATAGGCAAGGCAATAATCGGCGCGAAGACCGGCGACAAGGTCACGGTACATCTTCCGAGACGCGATCTTACGATCATAATAGAAAACATAGAAAAGAGCAAGGACTGAAAAAATGAGCGAAAACGTAAACAACACGGCTGATCTTTCGGATATCCTCGCGGTACGCCGTCAGAAGCTCGCGGATCTTCAGGCGGAGGGGAACGACCCGTTCGTCATAACGAAGTACAACGTAACGAATCACAGCACCGATATAACAAACGATCTCGACGCCGAAACGGGCGCCTTCAGAACGCTTGAGGGAAAGACCGTCTCCGTCGCCGGAAGACTTATGTCGAAGCGTATAATGGGCAAAGCATCGTTCTGCCACGTGCAGGATCTTTGCGGCACGGTACAGGCGTACGTCGCGCGCGACAACGTGGGCGAGGAGGAATACGCCGGTTTCAAAAAGATGGATATAGGCGATATCGTCGGTATCGAGGGTTCCGTATTCGTAACGAAGACGGGCGAGCCGTCGATCCACGCGACGAAGGTCACGCTGCTTTCAAAGAGCCTTCGCCCCCTGCCCGAGAAATTCCACGGGCTGACAAATACCGATATGCGCTACCGTCAGCGTTATGTCGACCTCATAATGAATCCCGACACGAAGGACACGATGATAAAGAGATCGCGCATCATAAGCACGATACGCAGATATCTTGACGCGCAGGGCTTCCTCGAGGTCGAGACGCCGATGCTCGTTCAGAACGCGGGCGGCGCCGCGGCGAGACCCTTTGAAACGCATTTCAACGCGCTTGACGAGGATCTCAAGCTCCGCATATCGCTTGAGCTTTATCTGAAGCGCCTTATCGTCGGCGGGCTTGAAAAGGTCTACGAGATAGGCAGAGTTTTCAGGAACGAGGGCATAGACACCCGCCACAACCCCGAATTCACGCTTATGGAGCTTTATCAGGCGTACACCGACTATAACGGTATGATGGATCTGACGGAAAATCTGTTCCGACACATAGCGCACGAGGTTTTAGGCAGCGGCAAAATCGTTTACAACGGCATTGAAATGGATCTTGAAAAGCCGTTTGCGAGGATCACCATGCTTGACGCTGTAAAGCAGTATTCCGGCGTCGATTTCAGAGAAATAAAGACGCTTGAAGAAGCGAGAGCGGTCGCCAAAGCTCACAACATCGCATATGAGGAAAGACATAAAAAGGGCGACATACTCAACCTGTTCTTCGACGAATACGTTGAAGACAAGCTTATTCAGCCGACGTTCGTCACGGAACACCCGGTCGAGATATCGCCGCTTACAAAGCGCAAGCCGGACGATCCCGATTACGTGGAACGCTTTGAATTTTATATGAACGGCTGGGAAATGTGCAACGCATATTCAGAGCTGAACGACCCGATAGACCAGCGCGCGCGTTTCGCCGCGCAGGACGAGCTCGCCGCACAGGGCGACGAGGAAGCCAACCACACCGACGAGGACTTTTTGAATGCCCTTGAGATCGGTATGCCTCCCACGGGCGGGATAGGCTACGGTATAGACCGTCTCTGCATGCTGTTCACAAATTCCTCCGCCATCCGCGACGTGCTCCTCTTCCCCACGATGAAGTCCGTCAAGACCGGATCGGAGGAAAAAGAGGGACAATCCGAGACGTCTGAAAAGCCTGTTGAAGCAGCTCCTGTGATTGAAGGTGCTCCGATCATTTCGGCGGAAAAACCGGACTTCTCTAACGTTCAAATTGAGCCGTTGTTTGAAGATTTCGTCGACTTTGAGACGTTTTCAAAGAGCGATTTCAGAGCGGTCAAGGTGCTCGCGTGCGAGGCCGTGCCGAAGTCGAAGAAGCTTTTGAAGTTCACTCTTGACGACGGAACGGGAACGCCCCGTACCATTCTCTCCGGCATCCACGCATTTTACGAGCCGGAACAGCTCGTCGGCAAGACCTGCATTGCCATTCTGAATCTGCCTCCGCGCCCGATGATGGGCATCGAATCCTGCGGTATGCTGATCTCCGCCGTCCACAAGGAGGGCGACGAAGAGAAGCTGCATCTGCTGCAGGTCGACCCGCACATCCCCGCCGGCGCGAAGCTGTACTGATATACCGACACCGGAAAAACAAAACACCGCGGCTGAGCAAGATCGCTCATCCGCGGTTTGTTTCATGTCATTTGTCGGTCCAGAGATAAAGAGCGTATGTGCCCTTCTGCGCCGCAAAAACGTCGGAAACGGTGACGAGCCACGTTCCGCCCGGGGAGTGCGAGACGGCTCTTATAAGCCGGAGCGCGCCGTTCGGCTTGAACCGCAGTTTTTCGGGCTTGCCTCCGATCATACCGATTATTTCCGGTTCTTCCACGTTATCGGGATCGAAGTCCATCCTGTAAACGTACCGTTCTCCGCCGCCCGTGGAAACGGAGTATATGTCATCCTCCGCAAGTATGACTTCTCCGCTTTGCAGGTCGACGATCAGACGCGTGACCGAGAAATTCTCATATATCATAAATCTGCCGTCAACGACGGAAAAGCCTCCCACGTGCGTCCCGAGCTCGTTCAGCGCGTCCTGACGGCTCGTCATCCCCGTGATCCCGCCGATCGCTTTTACAAGCGTCTCATTGACGGACGTTTCCGATACTTTTTTGTTGTTTTTGTCATACCGGTCGAGGAACATTTCGTTTTCCGCGCCGTCGTTTATCTTCAGGCGCAGAAGGAAAAATCCGTCATCCGCCGAAGAGACCGCGCGCAGGGAATCAGTATCCGATGAAAACGTCAGTATCTCCCTCACCGTCTCCGTCCCGGGGTCGAATTCGTATATCTTATCGCACTTCGGCTCCGACATCTCGTGATCCATAATGATCAGCTTTCCGTCCGAAACCGTCATCGAGGCGTACGGAAATCCGTTTTCTGATACGGTGTATTTTTTCATCGTACCCGCCGCCGGATCGAAGGCGAGCAGAAGCAGAGGGACGGGGTCGCCGGACGTCGCGTTGCCGACGACCGACAGCGTGTATATTTTCCCATTGTGATCCGTCCGCGCAAACGACGCTTCATAGCCCTGGTTTTCAAGCGTTCCGAGAGACACGTCCTTTTTTCCGTCCATGTCAAAGAAACGGTATTCCGTGTCCGCGGTGAACTGATATTCCTTCAGATCGGATATACTGTAGAAAATGCCGCTGTCGACCGCGGTGCATACGGCTCGACGGTCGATCTCGCCTATGCGGCTGCCGTCTTTGCCAAGGACAGCCATTTTTCCGTCGGCTGACGGTTGTGTATCGCTCACCACAGTCGTATCGCCGTCCGGCTCGTCCGATTTCGTACAGCCCGCCGTTATCGCAAAGGCAAGGATCAGCAATAACGCCGCAATCCTCTTTATCATATGACATACCTCCCGTATGATATAAGGCTTTATATTTCACGTGAAATTATAATTGTTTATTGCGTACAGTTCAACATCGTAAATGTAAACAAACGGCCGGACGCCTTGTCTGACTGATAATTTACGGATCTTTTATATTATTATGTGATCACGGTACTTTTTTGTCGGGTATTATGGTGAAAGGACCTTTCACACAAAGGAGGCGGACAAATGGACGATCAGACGATAGTTTTGAAGTTCTTTGAAAGAGACGAGAGCGCGCTGGAGGAATCGAAAAAGAAATACGGCGACTACTGTCTTTACATCGCGGACAATGTGCTGCGCGACAGGCGCGATTCGGAGGAATGTCTGAATGACACGCTTCTCGCCGCGTGGAACAGCATACCTCCGCAGAAGCCGGAAAATCTGCGCACGTATCTCGGCAAGCTCGCGCGTGAGACAGCTGTCGACAGGTGGAGGGAAAACAACCGTCAGAAGCGCATCCCGCCGGCCGTCCTGCAGCCGCTTGACGAGATAGCGGAGATGGTTTCCGGCGGCGACTTTGACTCCGCGCTTGAAGAAGCCGAGCTTTCGGCTGAGATCTCACGGTTTCTCGCCTCCATCGATGAAACGAAGAGGAACGTTTTTATCAGGCGGTACTGGCATTACGATCCGATAGAATCGATCTGCCGGCGGTACGGTTTCGGTAAAAGCAAGGTCCTCATGATGCTGAAACGGACAAGGGACGACCTTGCCCGGCACTTGAAGAAAGAAGGGTTTATTACATGAAAGAAGATATTATGAGACGCGCGATCGGCGGGATCGACGAAAAGCTAATAAAAGGCGCGGAAAAAGAACAGAAAACGGGCCGCGCAAAAGTATCGTGGCTCAAATGGGGCTCCGTCGCGGCGGCCGCCGTTCTCATCGCCGTCACGGGCGTGACGGTGCTGCCCGGGATGCTCAAGGGAAACGGTCCGGCTGTTACGCCTGTCACCACACAGGCAGGTGGAAATGAAGGCGGAGAAGCCGTTTTGCCGGGCGGTGAGACGGCGCCTTATTCGAGATACAAATACTCGGTCGATGAAGGCAAATACTCCTCATACGTCCAGGGCAAGGTGATAGCCGCCAGATACGTCGGCGAAAAGCTTGAGGACGTGACGGTCACAGCCGGATGGGTATATACGAACGGCGGTGAATTCTGGCGCGCTGACGAGCACGCGCGCGCGGAAATATACGCGATCAAGGGCGTGTCGACTGACACGGCGGTCGCCATAAAGTTTCTCGACAAGCTTGAAGCTCAGATCACGGATACGTATTACGTCATCATGGATCCGGAGGCTGATCTTACTCCCGTAAGCGTCTACGTTATCGCGGATGAAGCGTTTTCGCAGCTTGACGGACTTGAATGAAAAAACTCTGCCGACTGTTCTTACTGACAGTCGGCAGAGGGCTTTTTCTTTTTTATTCCTGCCGCATGAACCAATCGTATACGTCATCGGCAAAATCGAACGATCCCGGAAGATAATAGCTCATTATCTTTTTCAGCTGTTCCGTATTACTTTCGGGATAGTTGAAATCAAACGCGTCCGTAATATCGGACAGCGAAAGGCGGGTCGACGGCAGACCCGGCGAATACACCCGGGAAACCGATATACCGTCGGGCGAAAGATACGAAAACGGACCCTCCCGAGCGCCTTCATCCGACGCGCAGAGCAGTACGAGGTACATCACGTTTTCGCGCGTCACCGGTATCACGCCCGCGGAATGGTAAAGCGTTTCCCCGCCGTCCTCGCGCTTTGTCAAAAGCCCCGGCAAAACTGCTTTGAACGTCAGTCCCTCTTTCAGCACGCGCTCGGAACCGTACGTTTTCAGTATCTTCAGTATTTCAAAAGCGAATGATGGCTCATAAAATCCCGCGGTATCTTCATGGCTGAACGGATCCGTCCCGGTCGGACGTACTACGCACACCGCGTACCCGAGCCCCGCCGCTTCAAGCGTGCTGCCGCCGTTTCCGATCAGAGTGTCGACGTGATTTGAGACGATGATATCGGGATCCGTCGGTTCCGGTATAACGGTCTGCGAGAATTTCAGCGGCGGATAATTGTCCCTTGTCAGCACCGCGGTATGCTCATAAAGCGGCGAGATCTGCACCGGCTCATACCACCCGTACAGCTCATCGGGATCCGGAAAACTGACCGGCGCCTTCGTTTCACGCCCCGTCACATCCGGTATTTCCACAGTCACGGACGGATCCGATAGCTTTTTCGTCCATTGCTTCAGAAAGCTCTTGGTCGCCGCCCTGTCCGCTATGACCCGGGAAAGCCCGGATATGAACTCGTCGACGTCTGTCTCAGACAGCTGCAGGGCGATGCCGAGCACCGAATCGGGATCCACGTCATTTTCGCGGCATATATTGACTATCATGTCTATCTGCGCGTCTTTGAGCGTTTTTTGCTCGGTATCGGCGCCGTTTTCGATTTTGTATACTATTCTCGTGTATTTTTTTATGATCGCTTTGAAGTCGCCTTTTCTGTCCGTAAGCGAATCGCTTTCTTCATTGAATCTGACAAGATCGTCGATCGGGAGCTTTTCGCACAGTTCGGTTATTCCGGAAAGCTCATCCTGTGCCGCCCCGAGCTTCGTAAACTTTTGCAGTATCTCTTTTTTCAGCTCTTCCCGCGTTTCGTCTTCGGTTTCTTCGCATATATTACGGTAGTCCTGTATCCCGTAAAAAACGTCGTATATATAAAGACAGACGGGATATTCCGCGCCGAACAGGCCGCGCGGCGAAAAATAGCCGGGGTTACCGTCCTTATCTGTATAACGCCACGAAAACTCCGTCTTGTCGGACGTTGAAACGGCGCCGATGCTCTCCGCGTAACGCTCAGCCATAAGGATCTTAGCCTCGTAGATCTGATTTACAAGATCCTTCGTACCAAGCAGAGCGTACGCCTGATCGAACGTCATCCCTTCGGGTATCGCGTCGCTTTCACCGTATTTTTCACGGACGCCGTTGATAAAGCCGTCTTCTCCGCTCCGTTTTATTATCAGCCTCAGCACGTCGGCGTACGCGACGTCGAGTCTGCGCCAGTCTTCCGCCGACGGTCCGTCAAGCTCTCTGGACGTATCAATATGCTCTTTAAGCGGCACTATGATCTTTGTACCGTAAGCCGCAGCCGCATCCGTAAGACCCGGCAGCATCTGTCCGCCGTTCTGAAACAGATCGTATTCGATCTCTTCAAGGAGACGGTCGATCGAGGTACGTTCGTTTTCGGTAAGAGCCGGTATTTCGTACGGGAAATCTCCCGCTTCGGCAAACGTTTCCGTCGTTTCACCCGCGGGCGACGACGGCGCGGGCGCGTGTCTGTTTGCTATGACCATTGCGGCGTATGAGCCGCCTATCACGATCACCGCCGCGGCGACAGAGGCGACAGCCTTGAAAACGGACGAAAACCGCGTCTTCTTATCATCCGCGTCATCGGGGACCGGAGCGTTTTTCACCTTTACCCCGCGCTCAAGCGCTTTGAATCTCTGTTCCGTCAGCCTTTCGTATTCTGTATAATCTTCAGTCATTATTTCAATCCCTCCGCTTTTTTCAGCTTTTCGAGTCCGCGGTAGTATTCCGATCTCACGGTCGAGGCGGGTATACGCAGAAGCGACGCGATCTCATCGAACGTGTATCCGTATAAAAACTTCATAATAAAGACCTTCCGGCACCGCACGCCAAGCCCCGCCGACGTGAGCATATCGAAAAACACAACGTTCCCTTCCGCCGTACCGTCCTCGTCGAGCACGTCATAAAGCTCGTCCGCGTTTTCAAAGTACCTCTTCGATGATCTCAGCCTCTTCGCCTCGTTCATCGTGGTCGTCAGCATCCACGCGTCAAATTTTCCGGTATCGGTGAAATCCTTGTAACGTTTCAGTGCGCGGAGCGTGGCGTTCGACAGCGCGTCCTCGGCGTCCTCCCTGTTTTTCGTCACGGACAGTGCGGCGATATAAAGTCTTTTTCTGCAAATCTGAAGCCTTGACGCAAATTCTTCCCGTGTCACCGCGGTCTCCTTTCGTTATCGTAAGCGCTTACATAATATAAAACCCTTGAAGCGGATAAAATAGTCTCAAAATTATAGCAAGAAACTTTTATTTTTCGCTCTGCCGTCAAAAATAACAATAACATCTTTTTTGTGTATTGAAAAATTCACAAATAAAAGGTATAGTACTATGGTGTATAGACGCTTATTTTGAGGGGTCAAATCAAACAAGGCGTCATTCATAAAATTGAAATATAAGGAGGAACAAGATGAATATTGAATATATGCACCCCGCGGATCAGCTGGTGATGTTCATGCAGCGCATTTACGACAGAGGACTTACCACGACGTCCGGCGGCAACCTGTCCATACAGGACAAGGACGGAAACATCTGGATAACTCCCGCGTCGATAGACAAAGGAACGCTCACCCGCGCCGATATTATCTGCGTCAAGCCCGACGGCACGATCATCGGCAACCATAAGCCCTCAAGTGAGCTTCCGTTCCACGAATCCGTTTATAAGAGACGTCCCGACATACACGCGGTCCTTCACGCTCATCCGCCGGCACTCGTCGCGTTCTCGATAGCACGCAAGCTGCCCGATCTCGACCTGATTCCCACCGTGCGCAAAACGTGCAGCCGCATCTCGATCGCAAAATACGCCGTTCCCGGATCCGAGCAGCTCGGCGAGAACATAGGCGAGGAATTCTCGAAGGGCTATGACATAGTCCTGCTCGAAAATCACGGCGTATGCATCGGCGCCGCGGACATGTTCGCCGCGTTCATGATGTTCGAAACGATAGATTACTCCGCCAACCTTGAGATATACGCGTCAAAGCTCGGCTCTGTCAAGCATCTTTCGCCCGAGGATATAAACATGACGGAAACGCGCTTCCATCTCATGATGGACGACTTCATCCCGAACAGCCACAGCTCCGAGGAGCTTGAGGCGAGACGTGAGATGATCAAGCTCATCCGCCGTTCATACAAGCAGGGGCTCTTCACCGCGACCCACGGAACGTATTCCGTCCGTCTGTCCGACGGCAGCTTCATAATCACTCCGTTCGGACGCGACCGCGCGTATCTTGAGCCCGAGGATCTCGTCCGCATCAAGGGCGGTATGAAGGAACAGGGCAAGGTCCCGTCCCGCGCGGTCCAGGCGCACGATCTGATCTACCGTGAGAACGCGGACATAAACGCCATCCTTCTCGCTCATCCGCCGCACGCAATGGCTTTCGCCGTTACGGAATCGAAATTCGACCCGCGCACGATACCGGAAAGCTATATACTTCTCCGTGATATAGAGAAGCTCCCGTTCTCCGAGATCTACGTGGATCCGCTCTCTGTTGCTCACGCCTTTGCGCCGAACCGTCCCGCGCTGATCTTCCAGAACGACTGCGTGATAGTCACCGGCTCCACGCTGCTTCAGGCGTTCGACCGCATGGAGGTGCTTGAATCGACGGCGCACTCGATACTGAACTCCAAGTCGATCGGTGAGATCGTCCATATCTCATCAGACGAGATCACGGATCTTAAAAAGGCGTTCAACCTCGCCGACTGACGGTCATATCAAAAATTCCCGATGATATCGGGAATTTTTTTATGCCTTTGTCATCTCAGCTTCTGAGACTCGCGTCAAACGCCTTTACTATCCTCTCTATCTTCCTCTTCGACTGTGAGGTGAGATTCTTCAGCTTTGAGGATACGCCCGTCGCCGATTTGTTTCTCAAAAGGTCGCGTACGTATGATCCGGCGCCGTCCCACAGGTTGACGTACGCCATATCGAACACGCGCTTTCTAACGATATAATCGACCATTTCCGCGGAATCAGCGTCACGCGTCATCTTGCGTTTGATATACTGCTCGATAAGCGCGGGGGTGATTATCTTATAAGCCTCGCTCGCGAGGGCTTCGGTTATGATCGAAACGTATTCTCTGTTATCCGGTTTTACCGTGGCGGGGACGCAGATCATGCTCGAGGCGCCGTTGACGAAGGATCTGTAATCGTCCTGGCTGTCGTCGAGCTTGGGCTCCGGGATGAAGCCGTAATCGTCATTCATATCGCGCAAAAACTCCGCCGCCGACAGGTTGTGATCCCAGAACATCGCCCTTCCCTCCTGGAAGATCTTTATGACGTTCAGCTCATAGGATTCATCCGTTTCGAAATTGGCTCTGCTCGTTATGAGCGCCTTGTATATCTTGTCGTATATCGCGGTGTCGCGCTCGTTCTGCGGATCGAAGAACGGAACGTCGTTCTCATCCTTTGAAACGAGCATACCGCCCGCGCCGTAATAGAAGCTGTATGGAGTGTTGAGGAAATAGCAGGTAAGCCCGAAAACGTCCTCGCTGCTGTCACGCGAGATCTTCCCGTCGTTGTCCTTGTCCTGAGATACTTCCTTTGTGAGCTCGATCAGCCTGTCAAGCGTCCATTTGCCCTCCTTGACGAGCTTGTACGGATACTCGAGGTCGAGGTTGTCGAACATCTTTTTGTTGAAGTACAGGCACGCGGTGAAATTGAAGCTCGTGGGGCTTATGTCGCCGTTCGCCATCATCAGATTGTTTCTGATCGAAAATCCGTTCTTGATGTCGCTGTCCCACCACGGCTTTGAAAAGTCCACGTACGGAAGCTTTTCAAACGGGAGGATATCATTGTCCTGCGCGAGCACCGCGCCGTTCACCATGTGTACGAAGCACAGATCGTATTCGTCGGATCCGGCCTTCACAGCTCTCTTGATCCTGTCCGTGACGGAGGCGTAGCCGTCGACCGTCACCTTGATCTTGATACCGAAGCGCTCCTCAACGTTGAGGTTGCGCGTCAGAACGGCGTCGTGCAGAGGATCCGTCGTCATATGGTCCTCGGTAAAAATATCTCTTTCGGATACCTCGGTCGTTATGATCCTGAATTCGCGTCCGCCGAATTTCTCTTCCGGCAAGCCGTCCGGCTCGCTCGTATCCTCTTCGGTCGTGACCGTATCGGTCGCGGGCACCGTACTGTCGGCGCCGTCTTCTTTTTTCGCACAGCCGGCGATCATCACGGCTGAGGCGACGGTGATGAGCGCAAGTATGACGCAAAGGAATTTTTTCATATAGCCACTCCTTTTTTATATCTTACTTAAAATATACACCGTAAAAGCGCTTTTGTCAAGTACAAATCAAAGCGAAGGACGAACTATTCCGATAAAAGGTACGCAAGGATAAGCAGGACGGTATTTTTTATACCGCTCATATGCGTGCGCTCCATGCCGTGAGACGCGTGAACTCCCGTGCCTATGAGAGCGCCGGGTATATCGTGACCGCTCCGGTACATGACGCTGACGTCGGAGCTGTAGTGCGGGTAAATGTCAACGGCAAAGTCAAGCCCGTTTTCACGGGCGAGGCTGACGAGCCTGTTCGTCATCGCGTAATCGTATGGGCCCGTGCTGTCCTTGGCGCAGATCGACACCTTGAATTCGTCGCACGACAGATCGCTGCCGACGCAGCCCATATCGACTCCGAGCATGGCGGTTATATCCTCCGGCACCCACGACGCGCCGTGTCCGACCTCCTCATAGACGGTAATTATCATTTTCACGGTGTGCGGCAGCTTCATGCCCTCGGAATGTATCATATGCGCCGCGGTCAGCAGACAGGCGACGGACGCCTTGTCGTCGATAAAGCGCGATTTTATGAATCCGGACTGCGTGAACTCCGTTTTCGGATCTATAAAAACATAGTCTCCGTTCTCTATCCCGAGCTTTTCGATGTCCTCAGCGCTTTTGACCACCTCGTCGAGACGGATGTACATATTCTCCTCGTCGCGGGCGCGCGTCGCCGCATCGTCATAGACGTGGGATGCGGGCGAGCGCGAAAGGAACGTACCCGTGTATCTCCTTCCGTCGCGCGTGAGCACCATACAGTACTCGCCGTCAAGTGTCGGAAGCGTCGGTCCGCCTACGCGGGTGAAGGAAAGATCGCCGTTTTCCGCCGCGTGGCGCACCATCGCGCCGAGTGTATCGGCGTGAGCGCAGCAGCCGACGGTCTCACCGTCGCCGCCGGGCAATGTTATTATGGCGCAGCCCTTGCGCGTCATTTCAAATGTACAGCCCGCCGCCTCCGCAAGCTCCTTTATCACCGGCATGACCTCGATATAATAGCCTGACGGGCTCGGCGCGTTCATAAGCGCAAGGAGCGTATTTTTGTAATACTCCTCATATTTTGAAAAATCTGTCATACGTATACCCCCAGTTTTGTATCCGATCTATTGTTTTGTGTTGAAGTCGACCCGGTAAAGATAAGCGCGCCGTCCGGCGCTCGACGTTACGTATACAAAGCCGTTTACTATGTTGACGGACTCCGATTCCGCGTCGTTTTTAAGCTGCAGCGATATCGACGCGAGCAGCTCTCCCTCCCGGTCGTATACTCTGAATTCCTGATGAAATCCGTATCTGTTTTTGCGGCGGCTGTCGTTATTTCCTCCGTTGCGGCGGGCCCGCCCGAACAGGAAACGGAAAAAACGGCGGATAAGACGAGAAACGCGTTTAAAACGGTCTTGAGTGTTTTTTTGATGATATTCTCCATCTTTCATATCGCAGATCCGAAAACATTTACGTCTTCAGTCTGAGCTTTTCTATTCTCTTCTTTTCCATCCTGAAAAACGCGATCAGACATATAAGGTGCGCGACGTCCGTCAGAGCCCACGAGATCGGGTACGACAGATACAGCGTCAGAAGCGACCGGCTGGCGGCGAAAGCCGTGTAAATCCAGAGCACGCGGAACGCGCAGGCGCCGATAAGAGAGACGACCATCGAGACAGTCGAATGCCCTATCCCGCGTACGGAGCACGAAAGTGTGTCCATTATGCCGCAGAGGAAATACGTCGTCGCGATCACAGAGAGGCGCAGCACGCCGACCGACATGGCTGTCTCCGCGGTCTCTCCCTTCTTTATGTACATGCTGAGCAGAGGATGTGAGAATATCACCGCCAGCGTGCTCAGGACGAGTCCCGTACAGACGGCGAGAAGAACGCACTGTCTGACGGTTTTCTTGATCCTTTCAAAGTTCCCGGCGCCGTAATTCTGCGAGACGAACGACATCGCCGCCTGCGCCACGGAATTCATCGCCGTGTAGATGAAGCCCTCAAGGTTGCCTGACGCCGTGTTTCCGTCCATAGCGGCGGAGCCGAACGAATTGACCGACGACTGTATAAGAACGTTCGATATCGAGAAGACCGAGCCCTGTATGCCGGACGGCAGACCGACCTTCATTATCATTATCAGCTCTTTTTTGCTGATTCTGAGAGTCTTCCGTGTGATCCTGCACGCCGTATCCGTCCTCAGAAGATAGATGAACACCATCGTGGCGGAGAGAGCCTGAGAAACGATCGTCGCGACAGCGACGCCGGCGACCCCCATATGGAACACTATAACGAGAACAAGGTTCAGCCCGACGTTGACAAGCCCGGAGACCGCGAGATACAACAGGGGTCTGCGCGTGTCTCCGCAGCCGCGCATTATCGCAGAGCCGAAATTATAAACCATGCTGCCGGGGATGCCGATGAAGTAGATCCTCATGTAAAGCACGGATCTGTCGATGACGTCCGGCGGAGTCGCCATCGCCTTGAGCATCGGGCGCGCTATGAAAAAGCCGATCACCGCGAGCGCGAAGCCGCTTATAAGCGATATAAGGTACGCCGTGTTCGACGTTCTGCTGACGCCTTCACGGTCGCCCTGTCCGTAGTATCTCGCCGCGACGACGCAGCCGCCGACGGACAGACCTATGAACACGTTGATTATCAGGTTGATGAGCGAGCTCGTCGCTCCGACGGCGCCGAGAGATCCGGGCTCCGCGAACCTTCCGACGACGATCATATCCGACGCGTTGTAAAGCAGCTGCAGTATCCCCGCGAGGACTACCGGTACCGTGAACCTGACTATTTTGGGGAAAAGCTTCCCCTCCGTCATATTTATCTCAAAATTCTTCAAAATGAAACCGCTCCGATCATATATCGGGATGTATTATATACTCAATATATGAAAAATTCAACACGCTTTATTTGTCCCGTCCGATACGCCCGCGCTGTTTCTCGCCGAGGCGCGTCGCCTGCGCCTCGAACCAGATGTCGCCGTAGGCGTGTCTGAACCGCTTGTTCTCGTTCAGCCTTCTGTACCAGTATCTGACCGCCGACGGGATGCTGACGAGAAAAATCATGAACGGACCGAAGAAGCAGTTCTGTATACCGTGCCCGTGCTCGTGCCACGCGGTGCTCTCCGGCTCGTCTTCTCCGACGAACACAAACGGCCCGAGCGAAAAGCCTCCCCAGCCGCGCCCGACCCTGAAGCGGCGGCAATATCCGACGCGATCCGATCTCACACCGCAGAGCCTGACGAAAACGGCGCAGATAAAGCCTGCCGCGGTTATCGGGAGCCCCCATGTGAATGACAGGAGATAAAACAAAAACGCACGCATAAAATGAAAGTTTTGACGTTCCTTCCTGCAAATATACGAAAGCGGACGCGACCGGCACGCCGGTTTTCCCGCGTTTTCCGCTCCGCACGGTCACATACCGCGCATTTTCACGCGTATATATGACCGCTGTTTGCCTATTATACCATATATTTGTGTATAATTCAAGAGATAACGACAAAAACCGATAATGCAAGATTATTTCCCGAAAAAATTCACGAATTGATGCTATATTATATATTGACAGTTTTAACGCGCTTGTGGTATAATGATAATCGGAGTAAGTTGGGTCGCTGAAAACCGACCCCTGTCTTCATATACTGCATCAGAACAAGAAAGGCCACTACGATATGAAGTTTGAAAACAGTCAACTGACTGATAACAAGTACGTACTCGATTGGATAGAAGAGATGGCATCGCTCGTGAACCCCGCGAAAGCCGTTTGGATCACGGGCGATCCCGAACAGACCGAGGAGTTGAAAAAGCTCGCCTGCTCGACCGGTGAAATGATAAAGCTGAACGAAGAGCTTCTTCCGAACTGCTATCTGCACCGCACCGCCGTGAACGACGTGGCGCGTGTTGAGTCGAGGACGTTCATCTGTACACGCAAAAAGGAAGACGCCGGAAATATAAACAACTGGATAGACCCCGTCGAATGCTACGCGAGGCTCACGAAGCTCTATAAGAATTCATACGCCGGCAAGACCATGTACATCATACCGTACGCCATGGGACAGCTCGGATCAAAATTCGCCAAATACGGCGTGGAGCTTACCGATTCGATATACGTCGTGCTCAACATGCTCATAATGACGAGAGCCGGCAGAGCCGTCGGACAATACCTTGACGAAGGCTTCATCAAGGGTCTGCACGCCACCGGCACTCTCGATCCCGATAACCGCTATATCTGCCACTTCCCCGAGGACAAGACGATCTGGAGCGTCAACTCAGCGTACGGCGGCAACGTCCTGCTCGGCAAAAAGTGCTTCGCTCTTCGCATCGCCTCCTATCTCGGCAGAAAAGAGGGCTGGATGGCGGAGCATATGCTCATACTCGGACTTCAGTCTCCCGACGGCGTGATCAGATACGTCGGCGCGGCGTTCCCGTCCGCCTGCGGCAAAACGAACCTCGCAATGCTCATCCCGCCGGAATACTACAGGAAGAAGGGCTATAAGATCTGGTGCGTGGGCGACGATATCGCCTGGCTCCGCGTCGGTCACGACGGAAGGCTCTGGGCGGTCAACCCCGAAAACGGCTTCTTCGGAGTCGCTCCCGGTACGAACGAGCACAGCAACCCGAACGCCCTTGCCGCCACGAAGCGCGACGCGATCTTCACGAACGTCTGTCACGACCTTGACAACAACACCGTATGGTGGGAGGGTCTCAACGACAATCCTCCGAAGAACGCGATCAACTGGAAAGGCGAGCCGTGGGATTACAGAAAGTACGACAAGAACGATAAGATAAACACCTCCGGCGCTCATCCGAACTCCCGCTTCACCGCCGTTGCGAAGAACTGCCCGTGCGTCTCGCCCGAGTTCGACAATCCGGACGGCGTGCCGCTGTCCGCGATAATCTTCGGCGGCCGCCGCGCGAAGACCGCTCCGCTCGTATATCAGTCCTTCAACTGGCAGCACGGCACGTTCGTCGGCTCGATAATGGCGTCGGAAACGACAGCCGCCGCGGCCGGCGCTATCGGCGTGGTACGCCGCGACCCGATGGCGATGCGTCCGTTCGTCGGCTACGACATGGGCGAATACTGGGCTCACTGGCTCGAGATGGGCAAAAAGATACCGAGGGCGCCGAAGATCTTCCACGTCAACTGGTTCCGTACCGACGATCAGGGTCACTTCATCTGGCCGGGCTTCGGTGAGAACATGAGAGTCCTTATGTGGATCCTCGCCCGCTGTGAAGACAAGGTCGGCGCGAAGGAGACTCCGATCGGCTACGTTCCGTTCAGCCGGGACATCAATCTTGAAGGCACGGACGTATCGGAAAAGACGCTTGAGGAGCTGCTCTCGATCGACCGTCAGTCATGGCTCGACGACATAGAAAACATCAAAGAATTCTATGATTTCGTAGGCCCGAGCACGCCGAAGGAGCTTCGCGAAGAGCTTGACGCGCTGAAGCAAAGACTCAGCAAATGATATGAATAGGGGCTGTCGCAAGTTATGATTTTTGCGCTTGGCTCTATACAAATGTAACAAAAAATCAGTCTCGCACATTAAAAACGATGTAACAAAAAATCAGTCTCGCACATTAAAAACGAGACTGATTTTTTGTTGATACTGAACAGGCTGTTCACGGTTTGTTAATGCTATGCGACAGCCCCTTTTTTACTGTTTTCCTTTGTATTTCGAGGCTGTGATGATCAGATAAGTCACAGCCGCGGCAGCCGCTGCGAGCGTCAGCAAGAACAGCAGATACATGACGGATCCGTCAGAGCGCTCCTTCGGCAATACCCTCACTCCGAGCGAACGCACTGCGGGTTCATACTCCGCCACCCCGTCGCCGTTCAGGTCTGTTGCGTCTATCAGCGCGGTGACCACGGAAAAACCGGGGTCTATGCCTATCAGCCTGCCGTCCTCGATCCTGACTATCGCGCTTCCGCGCTCGTCAACGTATCTGACCGGAAGATCTGTTATCCTCTCCATCCACACGACAGTGTCAAGATCCTTCACCTCGTCGACCCTGACCTCGGCGATCTTGTCCTCGTCAGTATAGCTTCCCGCGGTCACCTCAAGCGTGCCGGGATAGAAATCGATGATATAGCGGTCCGTAACGTTTGCGCCGCTCTCATCCGTCACACAGAGCTCCGAGTATACGTTCCGGCACGAGCCGACGTACAGCTGAGACGCGCCGCTCTTGAACACGAGCGTGTGACCGCCGTCAAGCGCGCCGTCCGTTATCGTATAAGAATCGCTTGTAAGATATGCGCCGTCAAACGCTTTTGAAACGCTTGCCGAGGAGACGGCGATATAGTTATAGATCTGTCCGTTTTCGCCCGTGACGCGTTTGAGCGTGCCTGCCGACGTGCCTGCGGGCGCGGCACCCTCCTTGATACGCACGTTTTCAAACGGCAGCACCGTGACGCCGAGGTGAACGATGACCTCAGTCCCTCCGTCCATGTGCGCCTTGTCATCTGTATCGTCATTGCCCACGTCATAGCTTTTTTCAAGTGTTCTCATATCGGTCGCTATTATACCGGTAAGCTTTCCGTCCTCGCTCACGGCAAGCGAAGCGCTGCCTTCTATGACGAATTCTATCCTGTCCGCGTCTATGAACGCGGCGACGCGCCCGTCAGTTATCTCGTCCGTTTCCGGCAGCTTTACGGTCTGACCGACGTACAGGGTCTTCTGCGGCAGATCGTAAACGAGCGGCGTTACGGTAAGATATCCCGTGACGCTTTCGTTCACTTCGTACATATACGTGACGTCGTTTCCGGCCTCGTCGGTTATCCTGAAGCTCACGGATCTCGCGGGTACAGTACCCGCGTACGTGATCCCGTTCGACTCCGCGGTGAGCGTGTGTCCCGGTCTGAGATTGCTTCCGGGTAGAAGCACAGGACCGTTCGAGACCAGCTTTTCACCGTCGAAGACCTTGGTTTTCGGCTCCATGGTGAAGTTGACGCGATTATAATATATCAGCTCCGCCGACGGCGGCTGAAGCGGCGAACCGGTACCGCCGGGCGCCACGTTTGAGGACGTGACCTCGACCGGCAGCCAGCCTATGCCTTTTACGTAGACCTCGGCCCACGCGTGTGCGTTCGCCTCATAATAGTAGCTTATACTGCCGCCGCCCTCGGACACGGCGTAATAACCGCCGGTGTATCTCGCCGGGATGCCCAGCGTTCTGTATATGGCGACAGCCGCGGACGCGAAGTGGCTGCAGATGCCTTCCTTGCTCTCGTTCAGGAAGTACAGGATCTTATCGACGTTTTCCGGAAACGGTTTGAAGTTTCCGTTATAAAGCGCCGCTCCGCGGACGTATTCTGCCACGTCCTCGATGATCGTCGGTGACATGGGATCGAGCCCCGCTCTTTCGATTATCTCTTTTATGCCATCAGCCGTAGTTTCCGGCAGAGACAGGTAATTCTCCGTTACAAAGTTGTAATAATCCTCGTCATAGTTGTCGCGCCCGAGCCCGAGTATCGTACCGATATCCGGCTGAGGGATATGATAGAACGCGTATACGCTCTGATAACCGGGATCCGGCAGCGCAACGTCGGTGTAGATATACCTGCCCTTATAGTTCTCGGAAAACGAGTAGTACGGAACGGGATACAGCCCGTCATTCGGATAGTATGCCACGACGACGTTATCCGCGCCGTCTTTGAAGCCGTTGTTATCGAGCAAAAAGAACGTCATATCGAGCGGATGCGGGAATATCTCGGACGCCATGTCGTATATCGGCGACTCCGTCCATCCGCTGCCCGTGTAGTTCCCGTAGCTGCGGAGCCTCAGATACAGTCCTCCCTCTCTTGCGCAGGAAACGTATCCGACGGGATCCGAGCCGACGGACGGCGGGCCTGACGGGATGTCCGTGCTCTCCGACGTCCCGCCGCTTATCCCCTGTGAGCCTATGCCGGAAGGGCCGTAAATATCATCCGCTCCGGGGGTCGTTCCGGGGTCTGTACCCGGATCCGTTCCCGGGCCGACGCCCGGATCGATGCCGGGATCGGTTCCGGGGTCTGTGCCGGGTCCGACGCCGGGATCCGTTCCCGGACCGTCGCCCGGTACGACCGGCGGCGCTTCTTTACGGACGCGGTCAAGCTCGTCCTCGTCGTATTCGTAAACGAACGTCAGATCATAGCAGTATGTCACGGCGACGTTTTCGTTCAATATGCGGAATCTGCTTTCGAAATACGGTCCGATCGACTCATTTCCTACGCTGAGCGGTATCTGCCATGGGTACTCAAAGCTGTCGCCGTATTCGGTAGTCGTGTCGGGCTCCACCGTCGCTATAAAGCTTGTCGACGCTCCGGGAACGCCCCAGACGCGTACATTTACAGTCATGCGCTTCGGCGTTATCGTCACGGTCCCGTTTTCATACGTTATGGCGTAGTTTGAAGATGTGTCGTTGTCACCGGCTCGCATCGCCGCCCTGAAATGGTTGGCGTGCTCTCCCGCAAATCTGAACGATTCAAAATCCGTGAACAAATACGTCTCGCCCGGCGCCGGCTCGCCCGAGACCAGCCACGCGTCCGTGCATTTTATCTCTTTGCCGTACACGCCGGAATCCGATCCCGACGCAAATGTCAGCTTGCGTTTTTCAACGGTCAGCGTGCCGCAGTCGCATATCAGCTCATAGCAGGCGGTGACGTCGTTTCCTTCGGCGTCGGTCACGGTGAACGGTATCCTGTTCTCAGTGGTGCCCGCCGCTTTACGCGACGGCAGTTCTCCGGCGTTCGCCTTGTGTCCCGGCAAAAGATCACTGTCATCAAGCTCGTATTCACCGCACGTCAGCGGCTGTCCGTCGTAAACCTTGACGGCGGAGCCGGTTTTTACGTTGATGGGTATCGGTAAAACGCTGAGCGTGCCGAAGCTCTGAGTCACGGAGTAGTATTTCGTGCGATCCTCACCGCCGTGCATGACGGTGATCACAGCCTCGTTCAGCTTTTTCCCGGGCATCAGTACGGACGTTTCAGTGACGACGACAAGCTCGTCGCCCGCGGCAAGACTTCCCGATGTCACGCTGAAGCCGTGATCCGTGAGCGGAGTCCCGTCGTACCTTTTCTCCGCCGATCCCGTCGCGACCGTGATGTTTCTGAGATTGACGCGATACGCCGCGCCGTTCTTTTTTATATCATAGCAGTCGGTGACGTCCTCGCCGTTTTCGTTTCTGATAACGACTGATCCGATCTCCGCCTGTCCCGTGATCTTAAGTTCATCATATACGATCTCAGCCTCGGCCGAGTCGTCCTCGGCGAGCCCATCCGCGGTCATTATCGCGGATACGTCGGGTCTGTCCCCGTACGTCACCGAGAACGGTTCGAGAGAAAGCGTCACGGGGCGGCGTGCTATAACGAGCGGCGCGCTCTGTTCACGCACGGTGCCGAACGGGTTTTCCGTTCTTGCCGTGACCGTGTATCCGCCCGCCCTGTACGGGAGTCCGGGCGCCTCGCCGTCATTCTCCGTGTGACTGATCCCTACGCCGCTCAGAAACGCCTTGGCGGAGGCGTTCACCGGCTCGCCGTATACGACGTTATCGACCTTCAGCCCTGAGGTGAACGATCCCGAAAAATACATCAGAAGGAGCACCGCCGCAATGACCGCGAGCACTGCCGCCGCGATCTTAAAACGGTGCTTTTTTATCCATTTCAGAACGCTCTGAAGCTTCGAGATATCGGATCTGACCTTCAGTACATATTCATCGTACGTCATTTTATCCTCTCATTTTTACCGGCGACGATATATCCGCTCGCCGCCCTGCCTTCCGGATCTCTCCAGAGGGCGTCGAAAAGCACGCTGTCCGCGTCGCCGATCCTTTCGCTTCCCGATACGACGATATCGGAATGCGGATCGATGTTGAAATCACTGCCGAGAACGTATGAAACGATGCTTTGCCCGTCCTTATACATAACGCATCTGACGTGGTCGACGTGGGCTTTCGTGTCGGTCTCGTTTTTCAGCCTCACCTTGAAGCGGACGGTCCCGTTCGACGTCCTGAACTCCACGGTGGTCAGCTTCAGATAGACCGAAGGATTCATATCGACCACGGGAATGTAAAACGACATATCGGGTTCTTCCGGCGGGTCGAATTCCGGCGCGCGCGTGGCGGTCACCTCCTTCATAACGTTGAAGGCGCCGAAAAAAGCCGCCGAGAATATCACCAGAAGGACTGTCGCCGCCGCCGTTATGAATCCGGCGATCGGGATGATGACCGTCCGCATCCTTGCTTTTTCAAATATGTCTTTATCCTTCATATCAGTTGACCGCCCTGTATTTTTCGATATATCCCAGGCTTTCTGGAAGCGCTCCTTCTCCGAAAAGTCCGGTAAGGAAGCCGGTCAGTCCCCCGGCCTCCGCGCGGCACCGCGCGGGATTGATCCCTTCGAGCTTGCGGAGCATCTTGCGGCAGATAAGAATATCGGCAGCCTCCTCCTCCGTGCCGCCGCAGGCGACGTACACGGGCACAAAGCTCTCCGCCTGCCTCAGAACGCGGTTGCCGGACGCTATACCGAGGTTTTCGGTAAGATACGCGTCGGTCTTTTCAAGCGCGGATCTTATCGCGTCGCTCAATGGATGTGACAGCTTTGCCTCGCGGAACATCTCCTTCAGTCTGTCGGCGGATATGTGCGAGCGCGGGGTCGGCTCCGCTTCGAACGGACGGCTCCTGCTGTCGAGATTTATGACGAACGCCCTGTCGTAGACCTTGTCGGATATCGCCAGAGTCGAATCGTCGTTGTTCGCCGTTCCCACGAACCAGATATTTCCGGGCAGACGAAGCGTGCCGCCGTCGAAAAGCGCCGGATCCGACGGGCGGCTGTCCGCGGTGACTCTGATCTGTCTCGAGGTGCCCTCGGGCAGCTCGAGCAGAGACAGGAACTCCGCGAAATAGTATTCAACACGCGCGATATTCATCTCGTCGAGCACGACGGTGCAGATATCGTTTGTGTAATTGCTCTCGTAGAGCTTGTAAAGCAGCTCCGTTTCCGTATACGAATCCGTGAATTCGTTGTAATATCCGAGCAGATCGGATCTGTCCTTCCAGCCCGGCTGCACCGGCGCGACGGCGGCGTCCGAGCAGACGTATTTTCCGAACGCGAACGGAAGCGACGTTTTGCCGGTGCCGGATATGCCCTGAAGTATCATAAGATGCGTGCACGAAAGCCCGGCAATATAGCTTCTTATCACGGACGGCTCGTAGTACAGACCCATCGACGAAGCGGCAAATCCGCGGAAGCCGTCGCAGAATTCTCTCAGCGGGATCCTGTCATTGAACGGCATGGCGTTTTCTTCTCCGCGCTTTCCCGCGTATTTCTCATCGAGTCCGATAAGACGCGAAAAGCGCGTCTTCTTATTGTCCTGCTCGCTCTTTTTCAGAGCCCTGACGCTTCTTGCGTAAGAAACGGAAAGCATCACGGCAAGGACGATGCACGCTATATCCGTGATCACGAGCGTCACCGCGGCGATCGATACGGCCGATTCGGGCATCATGAACATCATGTTCCAGCCTTCATAGCCCTCCTGCGGCGCGTGCTCGGAAAGACCGATGCACAAAAGCACTCCGCACGCGGTCACAAGCGCGGCGGCGACTGACAGAAGGATCGTGACAACAACCGCTTTTTTCATCCGTCATCCTCCTCCGTGCGCTTTCTGTTTTTCCATTCCGCGGCTCTTATGCGCTTTTTCGCCTTCGCCCACTGTTTTTTGAAATATCCGCCGAGCGCCTTGTGCTCGCGCTCGAGCCTGATGAAGCCCTCTCTGTCCTCTATATCGTCGGCGGCGTTCCCGCCGCTTTTGATTAACCCTTCGGCGCGAAGACGCGCGGACAGAAGATCGTTCTCGCTCTGCCACGTCTGCCTCTCCTTCTCGTGCGCCTCTTCTTTTTTCCGTATGCGCTCGTCCGCTTCCTCGGCGGCTCTGCGCTCGGCGTTCACGGCGTTTTCTCTTATCCGTCTTTCAGCCGCCGCCTGAGTCTCCTTCATCCTGTCCTTCATCATATCGTGCTCCGCGGACAGGCGGACGATGGTCTGATGATCCTCGCGCTCCTTCTTCCGCAGATCGGATACGGCGGCGCCGAGATCCTCATAAGCGCCGGAAAGCGCGGCGTTGCGCGTCTCCAGAAGCTCGATATACTCCTCCTTAGTGCGCTCGCCGTTCATGAATTCGCGCTTTGCCGTCTCAACGTCGAGGCGGAGGCGCTTCAAAAGCGTCCTGCGGCGCTCCTCCTCTTCCTCGTTGTATAACGACTCGCTTTCTCTCCAGCCGTCGAAGATGCCCTGATACGCCGCGAAAAACTGAAGCGCCGCGATATCGCAAAGACGCTCCGCCGTCTCCGCCGGCACGTCCTTGCCGTCCCTGACCTCGTTATTTACCGTATAGCCCTGTCCCGTATACGAAGACAGGAACATGTAAAGCTCGTAGATCTCGGTGAAGTCCACATTGTTCTTTATTATATTCGTTCTGACTATCGGCGGCGTCAGCTTCGGCGCAGACGATACGCTCTTCATAAGAGACGACTGCAGAAATCCGGAAACGGCGTTGAGAACGTTCCTTATGCGCGCCATCGTCTGCTGCTGCAGAAGTCCCGCGGCGTTATCGCCGGCGTTCAGCGTCTCGCTGACGGAAAGCTCGTAAGAAAGCGTTTTGCCGCGGGACTCGCTTGTCCGCGATATCCTGAGCGATACGCCGGATTCCGCCGCCGCGCGCGACATCTCATCATATCTCAACTGCACGAAGGACTGCGTGTGCGTGAGCGCGAGGTAAAGGAACCTGTTCTCATACACGGCGAGCTCCTCGTCGTTCGACGTTATGTATATCTCCTCCGGGGCAAGACGTCCGTCGTCCGTCACGGATCTGATCAGATTGCTGTGACGCGCGAGATGAGCGACGGAATCCTTTGACGGCCGCTTTGCGCGGTCTATGCGCACGACCTCGCCGTCCTTTTTTATCAGACTGCGCGACTGTTCTATCGCCTTCTCGAAATGAGGAAGAGCCCTCTCACAGCGTCCGAGCCATTCCTCGTCCACCTCGACGCTTTTCCTTGCGCCTGTCATATACTCGTCTTTGCCGGGCGCCGCGAAAGCCTCCTTCAGAGCGCCGTGCACAGGGTCTCCCTTCACGGTCTCCGAGACCTTTTTCAGCGTACCGTACAGCGCGGCGCGCCTTTTCAGATCGTTGTCCGCCATATCACACCTTAAAGCCTTACGAATTTTCCGACGTATGACAGGCAGTGCCTCATAACGCCGTCGCCGAACACGTTGTTGAGCTCGGATATAAGCCCGTCAGCCTCAGCCGAGACGTATACGGGGTTCTGGAGCTCCAGCTTGCGGAGCACCTTTTTTGACAGTATGAGATCCGCCGCCTGATCCTCGGTGCCGCCGCACGCGCGGAACACCGGGATGAAGCGCTCCGTCTGCGTCATTATACGGTTTCCGAAAGTTATGCCGAGGCGCGATGTGAGATACGCGTCGATGCGCTCTATCTTACGCCTCAGCTCGTCGGACATGCTGAAGTCGCCCCGCGCCTTATCGAAAAGCGAAAAGAGATGCGGCGCCGAGAGTATGACCGGATCGGTGTCCGGCGCCGTGAACGGCTTTGCCCTGCTCTGAAGCTCAATGACCATCGCGCGGTCGTACACCTTGTCGGAGATCGAGAGCGTGGAGTCATCGTTGTTGGCGGTGCCTATGAACCAGATGTTATCGGGCACGGAGAGCTTGCCGCCTTTTATAAGCTCGGGGTCGTTGTCACGCGTGTCGGAAACGACCTCTATTTTTCTCGATTCGGGATCCGGGAGCTCGAGCACCGACAGAAACTCCGCGAAATAATATTCCACGCGGGCTATGTTCATCTCATCGAGTACGGCGGTGAAGATCCTGTCGCTGCGGTTCGCCTCGTATATCATATCGAGCAGCTCCGTCTCGGTGAAGCTGCCGGTGAATTCATTATAATAGCCGAGCATGTCCGTCCTGTCCTTCCACGACGGCTGGACGGGCACGATCGTCGCCTCGTGCAGGACGAATTTTCCGAAGGCGTAAGCGAGCGACGTCTTTCCGGTGCCGGATATGCCCTGCATTATGACGAGCCTGCTCACGGAAAGCGCGGATATGAACGTGCGTATGACCTCCGGCTCGTAATAAAGCCCCATGCGGGAGGCGGCGAAATCACGGAACCTGTCACAAAGGGAGGAAAGCTCTATATCGTCGTCCGGGAGCGCCTTTGGCATGCTTTTCGCCCGCGCGTCAGCCTCGCAGAGACGGCTGAAGCGGCGTTTCTCCTTTGCGAGCTTCTTCTCCGCCTCGCGAGTCCTCACCTCTCTCGCGTTTCTGATTATCAGCAGCAGCATGAGAAGTATAAGCGACGCGAGAAGAACGGCAAGGTACACGAAAAGCGCTCTGTGCCCCGTGATCTTCTGCCAGAACGTGGGTTCTGCCTCAAACGATGGTGACTGTCCCGTCAATAAATATATCATGGTTTTTATCTCCGTTGCTTTATTGATTATAGTATATCATATTATTTACGTTCTGTCAAGTACGGGGCGCGCCGTACCGTGTATCCCGCATAATATAAGATGCGAATTGCGCCGTTCAGGTTTCACATTCTTTGAAAACATTTCTTTAATTTTTTTATCAGGAGCAAAAGCGGGCTTGACCCGGGCGGCGCACTGTGATAAAATACAAAAAAAACGCCGCCTCGCGCGGCGGTAAGGAGCGTATTTTGGCTGACATTCTTTTTTTGGGGACCTGCGCCGCCGACTTTTCTCCGCGTCTTCTGACCGATTGCAGGGACAGATTCGACAATGACGCGCGCCGCGCCTCGTGCGCGCTCGTGAACGGGCGTTATCTTATCGACTGCGGACCGCACTGTCCGGATTCACTGCGCATCGCCGGGATCGACCCCGGCTGTATTACCGATATCTTTCTGACGCATCTCCACGCAGACCATTTCGTAAAGGAGAGCGTTGAGTACGTCGCCTCATCTCATCCCGTCAGGCTTTGGGTCCGCTCCGACGCGACTCTCCCGCGGATCGGAAACGTTGAGGTCATGCGGATGGACAGCTTCGAGAGATACGGGGCGGGCGAAGACTTCTTTGTGACGGGTCTTCCCGCGAACCACGATCCCGACGCGTTCCCTCAGCATCTTTTGATCGAAGCCGACGGGAAAAAGATATTCTACGGCATGGACGGCGGCTGGCTGCTCAACAAAACCTACGCTCGTCTTTGGAATACGCATCTCGATCTCTGCGTGCTCGACGGCACCTGCGGAGACTACGAGGGCGACTACAGGATGGGCGAGCACAACAGCATCCCGATGATCCGCCTTATGCTCCCCTCTCTGCGTACGGTCGGCGCGATCGACGGTCACACTCTTATCTTTATCTCCCATCTCGCCCCGTCGCTGCATAAGCCGCACGCGGAAACGGTGCGCATCTGCGAAAAAGACGGCATACACGTCGCCTCGGACGGGCTGAGGCTGTCGTTATGATCATACGATACTTCAAAAACTGATAAAAACGGCTGAAATAAGGAAACCGTCCCGCCTTATTTCAGCCTTTCTCATTATCCCGCGCCTTTATACATTCCTTTGCGCGTCACTCCGGATCGCCTAAGATCTCAAGAAATCTGTCAGCGGACTCATCCGGCATTTCAAAGCGGCCGCGGTATTTGGTACTGTTGAAGCATGCGCGGTCCTTTCCCGGGCTGTGGATATATAAAGCCGCACCGACGAACCTTATACCGTCCTCCTCCTCGTTCACGAAGACGATCCGGCTTGATGAAATAACTTCAATCGACGTGGGAGATTCTTTCTCGGAGCCCACCCTGTCTCTCAGGATACGGTACAGCTCCTTCGCGTCGTCCCCGGCAACGGTCTTGTATTCATATGGCGTCCGGGATGATATCGATCTGCTGTAGTCAAGAACATAGGCGCGGAAGCCGCCGAGCTCAAGAAGCTCCGCGTCGTCGAAATATTTGTCCGGCTCATACGCGACGGGATCCGGGATCTCCACGGTTTTCTCGGCGTATTTACGCATGAAATATATGGTATGCGAGCTCTCTCCCGTTTTATACAGGGGCTTCGCGTCGAACTCGCCTCTGTCATTATAAGTAAGATACGCGAGAGGCACCGCAATGACCTCGTTTTCGCCGCACGGGAACATACTGTTGCATATCACCACCCGTCCCTCCGCGTCCTGTGCAAGCCTGCAGGCAAAGCCGTGGGTGATCTTCTCCGTCGTTTCGTCCTGTCCGTTCCGGAACATGATATACGCGTATGTGCCGCCGCCGCTCACGGTCAGGCAGTCCGTATATCCGTCTCCGTTGATATCGACGTTCAGAGTCTTGCCGTAACTTGTGTTGTTGCTGTCTTTTACCGTGCCCTCGACGTACAGTTTTTCCACCATGTATCCGGGAAGCGCGAGCTTTTCAAAGTCCGAAAACGGGACGGGGTTCAGCTCGCCGTCAAAGACCGAGGCGGCGGATCCGATCGTGACGCCGTCGGGGAACAGCGTTCCGTACGGCGCGCTTTCGTATCCGGCGTAAAGGCAGATCCTTTCGCCTCCGTCCTTTCCCCAGCGGAAGGACACGGTATCGGGAAAATCTCCCTTTTTCTCAAGTCCGTATTTGTCGAGCTTTTCCCGGATCGCGTCGATGAGAAAGCCCGTCAGCGCGTCGGCGTCCCTCTGACTTATGCAGACGGTGCGGCCTTTGAATATCTCTCCCTCATCGCGGTTCATCGACACGTAATCTCCGCGTCCGAAGTTGCTGACGACGTATTCGTATGCCTCATCCGTTTCCACGCCGCCGACGCAGAATACGAACCTGACGGATCTTCTCGTATCGCTCTCCTTGTAAACGCGTTTGAGGAGGTTCTCCGGCAGGTCGCGGAATTCCGGATATTCCTCGCAGAGCTTTGCGTAAGCCGTTTCCGCAAACGCGGTCTTTTCGGCGTCGAGCGCGTCGCTTGCCGGCAGCGCAGCCTCCGGATAAGACACGACGGAGACAGCCGTTATCGCCCGCGCGTCCGTCCCGGACGTCGTCTCACCCTGTGTGTTCCCGCCGTCCTTTTTATTCAGTGCCGCGACGAGGAAGAAAACGGCGGCAGCGACAAAAGCAACCGCGGCAAAAGCCGCGACGGCTATACGAATCTTCACGCCCTTATTGTTTTGCGTATCATTTCCGTCCATGTCTTCATCTCCTTTTTTATCATTTTAACATACGTCTCCCGCACTCTCAAGACGATTATATTTAGAATATGTAAATTCTGCGTCTTTGCCGGGCTCATTACCGCGTGTTTTTTTAAAATTCCGTTGACTTTGTGACCGGGAGACTGTATAATAAGAAAAAAACCTCACCGGGAGGAAAATATGGATCTTAAGAATATCGACAAAAAATACCGTCCCGTGCCGTTCTGGTCATGGAACGAGCGTCTCGAAACCGAAGAGACGAAAAGGCAGATAGGCCTTATGGACGACGTCGGCATCGGCGGCTTCTTCATGCACGCCCGCGGCGGTCTTCAGACCGAATACATGGGCGAGGAATGGTTTGAAAACGTCACCGCTGCAATTGACGAGGCGAACAGGCGCGGCATGCACGCCTGGGCGTACGACGAAAACGGCTGGCCGTCGGGCTTCGGCGGCGGCAAGGTCAACGGTCTCGGGCTGAAGTATCAGCAGAAATATCTGCGCATGACGGACGATCAGTCCCCGCGCGAGCATGAGATAGGCAGAGCTGACGGTCACGTCTTCTATTTCGACGTCAACCCGTTCTACGTCGACACGCTCGACCGTGAGGTCATAGGCGAGTTCATCCGCGTCATATACGAGCCGTATTACGAAAAATACAAAAACAGCTTCGACGGATTTTTCACGGACGAGCCTCAGATCTCAAGAAACGGCATACCGTGGAGCCTGACTCTGCCCGGAAAATACGAGGCCGAGTACGGCGAGCCGCTTATCCCGCGCCTGCCGGAGCTTTTCCTGCAGACCGGCGACTATAAGAAGACGCGTCTGCGCTTCTGGCGCCTCATCACGATGCTGTTCTCGGAAAACTTCATGAAGCAGATACACGACTGGTGCCGATCGCACGATCTGAAATTCACCGGTCACATGGTGCTCGAGGAGTCTCTTGAGTCTCAGCTCACGTCGAACGGCGCCTGCATGCCGCATTACGAATATTTCGATATTCCCGGCATGGACTGGCTCTGCCGTCCGATATTCCCGTGCCTGACCATACATCAGCTCGCGTCGACCGCGGCGCAGACCGGCAAAAAACAGATACTCACCGAGAGCTTCGCGCTCTGCGGCCACAACGTATCTCACGAGGAGCTGAAACGCAATTACGAATGGATGATGGTACGCGGCGTCAACCTGCTCTGCCAGCATCTCGAAGGCTATTCCCTGCGCGGCATAAGAAAGCGTGACTATCCGCCGGCAATGCATTATCAGCAGCCGTGGTGGGAGTATTACAAGCAGTGGAACGACGCCGTGTCCCGCACCGGGATGCTCATATCCGAGGGCAAAATCGACGTTGACACTCTCGTCATCCACAACGAATCGAGCGCTTGGGTCAACTTCAACTGCGGCGACAACGGCAGCATCGGCAAATACAACGAAGCGCTCCTCCGCACGATAGACAAGCTCGAGCGCAAGCACGTCAACTTCCATCTGGGCGACGAGATAATGCTCGAGCGCCACGGAAGGGTCGAGGGCGGCGAGCTGATCATCGGCGAGATGAGATACAAAAAGGTCATCATCCCCCCGCACGAGGTACTGTTTGACAACACCGAAAGGCTGCTTGAAGAGTTCCGTGAAAACGGCGGTCTGATCCTTGCGCCGGAGGAGATAGCGGCAAACGAAATAATCGACGATCCGGCGATCACCTACACGAAGCGCGTGTTCGACGGTTTCACGATGCACTATTTCGTCAACTCAACGTCCTCCGCTCACCACTGCGCGATCAGATGCGGCGGAAAGATCCTCGAGCAGGAGACGGGCGAGACTCTGCCGTTTTACGGCGAATACGATTTCGCGCCGATGTCGAGCCTCATCGTGATCGACGACGGCACGCCCGCGGCGGAAAAGCCCGCGCGGAAGGCTTACAAGGAGCTCGATCTGTCCGGCGAATGGAGGATCACGGGCAAAACCCCGAACAGCCTCACGCTCGACAAATGCACGTACCGCTTCGACGGCGAGCTTCAGCAGGAGAACGGCTACGTTCTGAACGTCGCCCAGAGAGCCTACGAGCTCGGACGACCGGTCGATATCGAATGTGAATTCAAGGTATTCTGCGCGTACGTCCCGGAAAAGCTTTCGCTTGCGTGTGAGACGCCCGAAATATTCGATATCACGGTCAACGGCAAGCCGGTAGACAAGACCGACCGCGGCTTCTTCCGCGACCGCGCCTTCCGTCTGCTCGACGTGTCGGGCCTGTTTGAAAAAGGCGAAAACGTAATAAAGCTTATAACGCACTTCGAGCAGTCGCCCGAAGTATACGAGAACATGAAGAAGGCGAAGGTCTTCGAATCCGAGAAAAACAAGCTCACCTACGATATGGAGATCGAGGCGCTTTACCTCGTCGGCGATTTCTCCGTCGGTCTCAGCGGCAGCTTTGAGAATATCCCGCACGACGCGTATTTCTTCGACGGAGATTTCGTCATTGACCGTCCCGCGGACGCGGTGAGCCTGCACAGGCTCGATCTGCAGGGCTTCCCGTTCTTCTCCGGCAAGCTCACGGTACAAAAGCAGATCGTATGCGACGGATCGCCCGCGCTGATCCGCTTTGACAAGCGCGGCGTCAACGCGATACACGTGAAGATAAACGGAGTTGACGTGAAGACTCTTATGTTCACCCCGTACGAGCTTGACGTCACGGAATACCTGCGCGAGGGCGGGAACACGGTCGAGCTCACGTTCGTGAACAATCTGAGGAACCTCCTCGGGCCGCACCATCACCAAGGCGGCGAGCTTTACGCCGTCTCCCCGGCAAGCTTCTTCTATGAGCCGTGTATCTGGACGGGCTACGGAAAAGGGCCGTATACTGACAAATACTGCTTCGTTGAGACGTCGCTGATCTGACAACAGCAAAAACCGTCCCGGGTCTTCGGCGCGGCGTGATAAGGAAGTATTTTGTATAAACTTTGCCGCGCCGAAAATGAAGACGCCCGCAAGCGGGCTAATGAAGAAATGAAGACGCTTCGC
>CACYWW010000012.1 GCA_902778145.1 uncultured Ruminococcus sp. | reverse complement strand
TCATAACGTTGAGGCGAAGCCTCAACTCATAATTTGCACGCATCGCGTGCAATCATAACTGTAAACTGTTTCTTTGACGTTTGACACACAAACGTCCTGTCGGCAGACGTATGCGACAAAAAACCGGATGGAATAAGGATCAACTATCCTTACCTCAGCCGGTTTTTATTTACTGTCCTTTAGAGCACCTTGCTTTGCGGATCACTTTTTTATTTGTTTGCCGTCGCGGTCTTGTAACTCAGCATGACGTAAGAGGCGTCTGACGGCTCGGACGATATGAGCGTGCCTTTGCCGTTTATCTCAAACGTTTTTGCTGCCGAACGGAGCGTTTTCGTGTCGCCGCCTTCATTGTTGTACGCGGCGGTTATCTCACAGACGTCCCATAACAGCTTTTCACCTTCGGCTCTTAATTCGCCGCCGTAGCTTCCGTTCTGCCTGTACACCTTGACCGGCGTCAGCTTCCCATCGCATACAAGAAGCGCCGCGCTCATCTGCTCTTTGTATTCTTTTGTGAGCTTTGAGTCGGGTTTATAGTAATCCGTGTTATTGTAAAAATTGCTGTACGCGTACGGAATGACCGAGAACAGTTCGCGTCCTATCGGAGCCGTGTATTCCGTATAAGACGTATATTTTCCGCTCAGATAGATCTGATCACCGATACTTGAAGCGGAGTAGAATTCGTAATTGGCGTTATAGCGGCAGATCGACACGAGCTTTCCGTCGTATCCGAGGAGAACGTAGTATTTTTCATCGTGCAGATCTTCCGGTGAAAGCGTTATAACGAATCCCTGCCCGGTCATGCCGATGCAGTGGACACAGAGCATCTGCGTTTCGATCGATGCCTCTGAGCTGTTGCGGCTGATCATCTCTCCGGTCTTTTCGTCATATACGGTCACGGCGAAGCCGTGGCATAATTCGTTTCCCGTATATGATTCGCGGTATCCTTCTTCGTCCTGTACGGGCCGGCGTTCATCCTCGGTAATTACGGAGACGATATAGATCTTTCCGTCATCATAATACGCCTGCAGCAGCTGCTCCGGATGAGTTCCGACCGGATTGAGATATTTCGTGCGCCAGCGTTCGGTTCCGTCTTCATTGAAGAACATAAGCGCGAAGGACGCCTCTGTATCCTCCTCAACCGTGCCCATGGTTTTATACGCGGCGAAAAGAAGCCCGCCGTTCAGCTCCTTCCACCATGACAGTCCGCGGTCGGTGAACAGAGGAGTCCGCTCGACCCGGTATATCTCGACCCCGTCCTTTGCTTTGACTATCCACGACTTTTTTTCTTTTTCATCATATTTGATTGAATAATCACGGTCCACGGTCAGCAGCCTTGAACCGCCGTCGATGACGTAATCCTCACCCCATACGGTCTCGCCGTCGCCCGGGCTTTCTATATTGCAGACCGGGACCGTCACCTTTGTTTCGCCGTCGTCCACGCCTTTCTGCGTATATGAAGACTTGTTGAATTCTTCTTTTGTGAACGAATGGCTCAAGCCGGAATTACGGTCGATCATCGACGCGGTGACCCTGTCGTTTCTTTTCGAGATCGCGATGAACGACGCAAACACGGCGAGCGCTGCGATCGCTGCGACCGCGGCGATCCTCCCTATGACCGCGCTTTTGCTTTTTCTTTCAAAGATCCGCCCGGCTTCCTCTTCCGCCGAGTCGGAAATATACTTTTTGTCGACCTGCGACAGAGATTCCAGAATATCCGTCGTTTTCATTTCATATACCCCTCTTTCTCCAAAATTTCTCTCAACTTTTTTCTCGCTCTCATAAGTCTTGCGCTGATCGCTCCGCGGCTGACGCCGGTAAGCGACGATATGGCGGCGACGTCGTCCGCGTAGTAGTAACGCCGCATGAATATGTAACGCGTCTGCCTGTCAAGTCCGGCTAAGAAGCCGCTCAGAAGCGATCCGAGATCCGATACGTCGTCGACCGTGCCGGCGACCGTATCCTCAAGCTCGGAATCGATGCTTACTGTTGGCGCGCTGCGTTTTTCCGCCCGGTTGTACTTGTACCTTGTAAGAGAAATACGCCGCGTTATCTCGCACAGGTACGCGAAAAGCCGGAGCGGGCGCTGCGGCGGTATCTGATCCCACGCCGCCAGGTAAGCGTCGTTTACGCATTCCTCCGCGTCTCTTTTATCTCCCGTTATCCCGAGGGAAAGCTTTCTCAGCTTTCCGCCGTAAGACTCGTCGAGCAGGGTAAGCGCCTGCTCGTCGCGGGCAAAAAACAGATTGATTATGCCTTCGTCCGTCATGCTTTCATCTCCTTTCATAACAAGAGTGGAATTTTTTCGTCCGATATGACGCGGGGAATGAAAAAAAGTTGAAAAAAAGCGGCAAAACCGTTATACGGTCTTGCCGCGGGGGTCATTTTGTGCTCATAACGAGGTCGTAGGCGCGCATGATCCCGAGTCTGCCGGTCTCGTACGTGAGTCCGCCCTGGAAATACACGGTGTACGGAGGGCGGATCGGCGCGTCTGCGGAAAGCTCGATCGAGGCGCCGGACGTGAACGTGCCCGCCGCCATGACGACCGGGTCGCCGTAGCCGGGCATATCCCACGGCTCGGGGGTGACGTAGGAGTCTACCGGTGAGCCGGACTGGATCCCGAGGGTGAAGGCGCAGATCTTTTCGGCGGAGCCGAGATCCACCGCCTGTATAATATCATGGCGCGGCTCGTCCCAGCATGGTACCGTTTTGTACCCTGCCTGACCGAACATATACGCGGCGAGCGCCGCGCATTTAAGCGCGGCGGCGACGACCGTCGGCGCGAAGAACAGACCCTGATACATGGCTCTGTTTTCGTCAAGCGAGGCGCCGACCTCGGCGCCGATACCGGGACAGGTGTATCTGTACGAGCAAAGCTCCACGGCTTTTTTCGTCCCGGCGAGATAACCGCCCGTGCGGCAGAGACCGCCGCCCGGATTCTTTATAAGCGAGCCTATCTGAAGATCGGCGCCGACGGATACCGGCTCCGTTTCCTCGGTGAATTCGCCGTAGCAGTTGTCAACGACGACGTACGCGTCTGATACCGAGTGCACGAGCGAGCACAGCTCTCCGATCTCGGCGACCGAAAGCGTGCGCCTGTCAGCGGCGTACCCCTTCGATCTCTGGACGAACACCATTCTGACGGTGCCGGATCCGAGTCTTTCGCGTATCGCGGAAAGATCGAGCTCGCCGTCGTCAGTCATATCTATCTGCTCGTATTTTACGCCGTAATCGGACAGGCTTCCGTTCCCGTCAGTTCCGGTCAGCCCTATCACCTCGTCAAGCGTGTCGTAGGGCTTGCCGGTCACGGAAAGCATCACGTCGCCCGGGCGGAGAAGTCCGAAAAGACCGATCGCTATGGCGTGGGTGCCGCACGTTATCTGCTGACGGACGAGCGCCGCCTCGCACCCGAAAACGCGCGCGTAGATCTGCTCGAGCGTGTCGCGCCCGCGGTCGCCGTAGCCGTAGCCCGTCGTGCCGTGAAGATGCGCGTCGGACACGCGGAATTCGGCGAACGCGTCCATTATTCTTTCGGCGCAGATACGCGCCACTCTGTCAAACCCGGCGAACACCGGGGCAAGCGCAGACTCGGCGCAGAGTGCCGAGTCAAACGCTTCTTTGCTTATAACGCTCATATATCCTTCTCTTCGCAGACCGCGGCGACAAGATCGACGCACGCTTCAACGTCCGTCATGTCTATGATCTCGTTCGGGGTGTGGCAGAAGCGTATCGGTATCGAAATGCCGCCCGCGCGGGAACCGCCGGCGACTGTCTGCATGGATGACGCGTCCGTGCCGCCGTACGTCAGCACCTCGGTCTGATACGGGATGTTCTTCTTCTTTGCAAGCTCGTGCAGCGAGGCGACGAGCTTCTGATCGCACATAACGGAGTTGTCCTTGACCTTTATCGCCGCGCCGTCGCCGAGCTTGACGCAGAGATTCGTACCGGTGCCGACAACGTCGCCCGATGGCGTTACGTCAACGGCTATGCCTATATCGGGGCGTACGTTGAAGGAAGCTGTGCGCGAGCCGCGGCAGCCGACCTCCTCCTGCACTGAGAATACGAAGTAAATATCGTTTGCGGGCGCTTTTACTTTTTTCGCCGCTTCGACTAAAATATAGCAGCCGACTCTGTCGTCGAAGGGTCTGCCCGCGTATCTCTTGCCGGCGAGCTTCACGCAGGACGGTACGACCGCGCCGGTCATACCGATCTTAACTCTGCGCTCCGCCTCTTTCTTCGTCTTCACACCGAGATCTATGTAGAACTTGTCCGCCTTCAGATCCTTCGGCTCCGTTTTTCCCTCGGGGCAGAGAACGCCGACGGTGCCGTTTTCGAATCTTACGCGGCAGTTCGAGGCGGCTATGTAGTCGATATATCCGGCGCTCGTGACTCTTACAAGACCGTTGTCCTGGATATACGTCACGATGAAGCCTATCTCGTCCATATGGGCGCAGAACATTATCTTCTGCTTTTCCTTCGCCTTGCCGTGTTTGACGGCGATCACGTTGCCGAGCGGGTCTTTGTTCACCTCGTCGACGTACGGTTTTATCATTTCGCTGAGCTTGTCGGCGATAAGCGCTTCACGGGAGGGCGCTCCCGGAACGTTCATTATGGCTTTAAGATCGTTTATCATAATAATTCTCCTTTTATTTTACGGGTGTTTCGTCGACCGGGCAGAGAGCTGTCTGCCGGGCGAGGCGGTACATACTGTCGTAGTCGGCGGAGTTGAACACGCACGACGCGGAGTGGATGTATCTCGTCGGGCATGAAACCGCTATCGTCTTCACGCCGCCGGACGATTTGTGTATATGACCGGCGTCGTTTCCGCCGGAAACGTATCTTTTCAGCTGGCACGGTATGTTGTGCTTTTCGCCGAGACCCATCGCGAAATCGACCATCTCGGGCAGATACGCGGTGCCGTTGTCCATGAACGAAACCGTGGGACCCTTGCCCGTGTCGGCGACGCGCTTGTGATCCGGCGTGTCGGCGATGTCGCCGACGGCTGTCGCCTCCAAAACGAGCGCCATATCCGGCTGTATCCTGTTTGCGGTGACGAGCGCGCCTGAGCGCCCGACCTCTTCACGCACGGTGAAGCAGAAATACAGATCGAAGTCCGGCACGATTTTGTTTTCGTGTATGTAGTCTATCACGTCGCAGAGAATCGCGCAGCCGAGCCTGTCGTCGACAGCCTTGCCCTTGATCATACCGTCGCCGAACTTTACGAAATCGGAATCGAATACGGCGTAGTCGCCGACTTCAACGTATTTTTCCGCGTCCTCCTTCGACGTCGCGCCTATGTCGATATACATTTTATCTATCGGAGTCGCCTTGCCGCGCTCCTCGGCGGACTGCTGGTGGATCGCCTTTGAAGCTATCAGTCCGCTGATTTTTTCTTTTCCGTAATTGCCGACGAAAAGCTTTCTGCCGCACAGCACCTTGACGTCAAATCCGCCGACCGGCTGAAAATGAAGGTATCCGTGTTCGTCGATCCCGGAGATCATAAGCCCTACCTCGTCCATATGGGCGGAGAGCATCAGTTTTTTGTCCGTTTTTCCTTTGATGCGGAATACGTGATCGCCTATGAAATCGACCGTGTGCTCGTCGTATTTGCCCTCAAGCTGCTCACAAATCACGTCCGCAACGTCGTATTCGCAGCTTGTCGGTCCGAAAGCCTGACAAAGCTTTTCAAGAAGCTCAATTCCCTTAGCCATTGTGTTCACCTCCGAGCTCTTTTATAAATCCGGCGACGAGGGAAGCGGTATCCGCCACGTCGTCAAGCGAGACTACCTCGCTGTAGGTGTGCATGTTTTTGAGCGGTATGGAGACGAGAAGCGTCGGGATGCCCATGCCGACGAGCGGGATGTCGTTTGCGTTCGTGCCCGTGCTCGTCGCCTCGACGCAGACGGTGTGTTTATATCCGTTTTTCTTTGCGAATTCGATCAACCGCTTCGTGAATCTTACGTCGGTTATGGCGGAAAGCGAGATCTCAGGTCCGTCGCCGACGGTCGTTTTTCTGATCGCGTTTTCATCGCATTCCGGCACCCACGCGCAGCAGACGTCGGAAACTATCGCGTAATCGGGCTGAAGCTCGTATACCGCCGCGACTACCGCGCGGGAGATCTCTTCCTTCGTCGAAAGCAGCAGTATCAGCTCGCCTTCGTATCCTTCATTTATAAGCTGCTCGATCGCGGCGATGCCGGCGACGGCGCAGATCTTGTCGTCAAAGCCCTTGCCGCAGATACGGTTGTTTTTAAGCCTCGTCAGCTTGAAGCGGTATCCGACCGGCGAGCCGACCGGGATAAGCTCCTCCGCTTTTTCCTTTGAAAGCCCCGTGTCTATCAGCATATCCTGCACCTTCGGGAGCTTCATCCTGTCGCCTGTCTGAAGATGAGGAGGCGTCGAGACGACGACGCCGTAAAGCGTTTCCTTACCGTAGACCGTTACGTCGGCGGCGGGGAGTATGCGCGTGTCAAGCCCGCCTATGTTCGTGACGCGGAGAAAGCCTCCGTCGAGGATCTCCGTCACCATCATGCCGACCTCGTCCATGTGGGCGTCGAACATGATGCGCGGATATCCCGGCTTTTTCGCACGGCGGATGAAGACGTAGCTGCCTGCCGGCTCGCGCCGCATCTCGTCAAAGTATTTGTCGCGTATGTACCGTAAGGCGTCTTCCTGCCCGTGCTCGAAGCCGGATACGGAACAACCGCAGGTCAGCCGCGACGTCAAATCGAATAGGTCTGCCATTTTATATATCCTTTCGTATATTGAATTCAGAGTTAAGTTTTACGCGGGAACGGCGGCGCGGTAAAGCCGTCGTTATCTCATTCCGCTTTGCGCCGCTTTACGTCGTGTTTTCCCGACCAGCTGCGGATCTCGTATTCAAATCCCGTTAACTGATCCGCGGCAAGCCCGAAATAAGCGGCTAAGAACCGCGGGGAAAGCTCGTCGGGGATCGCTCCCGAAAGCTCGCCGCCGAAACGGGCTTTTCCGTCTTTATAGAATTCAACGGGCAAAACCTCGTCGTCAAGGATCTGACGCACGTATTCGTCAACGTCGCACAGATCGTCAAAATGGCGGTGCTGTGTGGCGAAGCACACGATATATTCGCAATCGGCGTCCGTTCCCGCTTTATCCCTGTTATACCGTTCTTCAAAGACGGAGATCTTTTCATCAGTCTTTTTGTTTATAATCTCCGCCGAATCCTCTTTTATCTCAAGGCCGGTATCGTACGACTTTTGTATCCCGTATAAAAAATCCCATTTGCTCATTTTTTTCACCGTATGCGTCGGTTTTCAAAGCGGACGTCCGCCTCAGCTGAAGTTTTTTACGATCGTTTTGAATACGTTTCCGCGCTCCTCGAAGTTCTTGAAATGATCGAAGCTTGCGGCGGCGGGGGAGAGAATCAGGATATCACCGGGCTTTGCCGCGCGTCTTGCGGCGCACACGGCTTTTTCGAAATCCGGTTCCTTTATTAACTCAAAGCCCTCGGGTATACCGTGATCGCAAAGCGCCCTGTATATCTTTTCGCCGTTCTGACCCGTCAGCACGGCTGCGTGCGCGTGCTCGAAAAGCGGCTCGCACAGGGGCGCGTAATCGAGATTTTTATCGTAGCCGCCGAGTATCACGACGACGGGAGAGGAGAAGCACGAAAGCGCCGCTATCGTCCTTGTGGGCGATGAGTCTATAGAGCCATTGTAATACTTCACCCCGTCAAGCTCACGCACGAATTCGAGCCTGTGCTCGACCCCCGTGAAAGTCGACGCCACCTCATACACCGCGCGCGGCGTGACGAGCCCTGCCGTCAGCCCTATCGCCGTCATGTAGTTTTCAACGTTGTGCCTGCCCGGGATTATGATATCCGCCGTGTTTATGATCTTTTCGGATACCCCGCCGCGCCTCAGATATATCACGCCGTCACGCTCGTACACGGCGTCGCCTTCGGGCGGCGTGCGCTTTGAAGAGAAGAAGCAGACGCGGCCCGGGGCTTCATCCGCGTATTTGCGCGTTGTTTCGTTTTCGTAGTTCAGGACGACGGTGCCGTCTTTCGTCTGATGGCGGAAGATGTTTGCCTTCGCGTCGATATATTCGTCCATGTCCGTATGCCAGTTCAGATGGTTCGGCGTGACGTTCGTCACCGCGGCGACGGACGGGCTTTCCTTCATCGTGTGCAGCTGGAACGACGAAAGCTCGACGACGCATATATCGTCCGGCTTTATCTGCTCAACGCAGCCGATCAGCGGCACGCCGATATTGCCGCCGAGCCATATTTTTCTGTCCGATCCGTCAAGCTCCGCCTGCTTTTTCAGGATGAGCGAGGTCACCGTCGTTGTCGTCGTCTTGCCGTCCGAGCCGGTGATGCCGATGATCTTACACGGGCAGAGAGAGAAGAAAAGCTCCATTTCGCTTGAAATGACGGAGCCGTTTGCGGCAGCCGCGGCAAGCTCCGGGATATCGTAACGGAGGCCCGGCGAGCGGAAGATGATCTGCTCTTTTATGTCCGACAGATACCCGTCGCCGAGCGCCGTCCTCACGCCGAGAGAGGTCAGCTCCGCGTACGCCTCGCCGAGCTGCTCCGCCGTCTTTTTGTCACGCGCGACGATATCCGCGCCGAGTCTGTGCAGCAGCCTGATAAGCGGCATATTGCTCACCCCGAGCCCTATCACCGATACCGTTTTGCCTTTTATATATTCCGCGTATTCGTTTAAAGTCATAATATCCCCCTTGAATGAGATCCCTGTTATTATACAATATTTTTTCTTTTATTGCAATACATAAAGGCGAAAAAATAAAAAATTCAAAAAAGCTGTTGACAAGTGAGAAAATACGTGATATAATTACAAACAGAATCATTGGGTGTGGTAAATCAGTGAAGAGGACGACCGCCGCGATCGCGGTTTCCCCGGGCGTTCCGTGATCCCCTCGTAAACGGACAACAGTAAAGCTCTTGCCGTTTCGACATTTGTGTATAATACGTCGATGTACTGCATTGATAATTGTCAGCCGGTTGATATGAATATCTGTGTGATATTCGGTACGAATGTATTGCCAAGCAGTAATGCGTGGAATTGATTTCGGAGGTAATGTTATGAGAAACTTGAAAATCTGTCTTTCATCTTTGATTGCTGCGATTATTGTTCTGTCTGTGTTTTTGACAGGATGCGGCAGTTCCATAGCAGGCGACGCAACAAAAAAAGAAAACGATTCCGAAGCGTCAGATAACGTCACTACGGTATTAGACACGTTTGAAACAGATATCGCTGAAACGCTTACGAATGAATCAAAACAAGATACGGAATCACCGGAACCGGAAGTACCGACCGAGGAGCAGGCGGCTCTGATGAAGAAGTATCCGGTCAAGGATATGAAATATTCGGTATCCGATTACGAGAGTACCGCCGGCGTATCGGCGTCGTCGTCAGAATCATACTATCGCGAGCCGTTCAAAGACAGCACGGTTCCTAAGGAGTTTACCGCGACGATCCTCGGAGTGGAATACACGGCGGATTATGATGAAAGTATGACCGAGCTTGACTCAAGTATCACGGACCATTACAGGCGCGGGAAAAGCAGTGGCCGTGTCGCGTTGTCCGTAAGAAGAGGCGACAAAGAGCTTGTCGGTTTCATTATAAGCAAAACAACCGATATGCTCGCGTTTGAAACCGAAGAACAGCTGCTTGAGACTGTTGATGCGTATCTGCCCGGGTCGATCGACAGGTCGCAGTACGTGTGCCAGATCCTGACCGGTTACGCCGATGTCTCTGAATACGGAGTGAAAAAAAAGGCGGAACTCGGTTTCCGCAGGATGACCGAAGAAGACAGGGAGCCTGAATACGAGGTACATCTTATAAAGGATTATTACGGTTTTCCGACGGGCGACCAGATCCGTTTTGTCATCAGCGGGGAGAGCGTGTTTTTCAGGCGCGTCGGCGATCCGAATCCGGACGGCTTTTATGAGAAGGCGGCGGCGCTCGCGCTGCAGGATAAGGAGATCGTCGAAGAATATATGCGTTCGTCTTTTGAAAAGAACCCGGACGCAAACCTGGTAAAAATTCAACGCATATCCAACATTCTGCTCAACTGTGACGGAAAACCCGCCGTTCTGGCAAAAGTGCGCTGCAGCGCGGTATCGACGGTCGAACCCGTGACGGACGCGGACGGAAACGCCGTCCCATATGAAGATACGGTACAGATAGTGCTTATCCCGGAAACGGAATAAATAACCGTCAACGAAAAAACGCCCCATGAAAAAGGGCGTTTTTTCTTATCGTCGGCGGCTCTTTGTAAAATTCGATAAAATTTGCGTCGAAATTTTCAAAATCGTCTTGAAATAGTACAGGTATTGTGATATAATTCAATTTGTATCATTATGCGCTGAGGATTTTTGACATGAACGTCGTTTTTTCGGATAACGCGGCGCCGCTTCAGCCGTCCGCCATCAGGGAGATATTCAAATCACTGACGGATCCGTCCGTGATCTCCTTTGCCGCGGGCAATCCGTCGCCCGAATGCTTTCCGACAGACGCTTTCCGCGCGTTCTGCGACGCGATCCTGACAAAGGATCCCGCGCGTGCGCTTCAGTACGGGATAACCGAGGGGTACACGCCCCTGCGCGAAGACGTGCTCTGCCGCCACGCCGTGATCTCGGGCGTCGATCCCGGCAAAAACACGGCGATAATAACGGCGGGCGGACAGCAGGGGATAGATCTGACGTGCAAGGTCCTGTGCAACCGGGGCGACACGGTCATCTGCGAGGAGCCGACGTTCATCGGCGCTCTGAACGCCTTCCGGGCGCACGGCTGCAATACCGTCGGCGTCCCGATGAGAGGCGACTCCGTCGACCCCGGCGAGCTCGAGGCGGCGGTGAAAAAGGCGCATAATCCGAAGCTTTTGTATCTTATACCGACGTTCCAGAACCCCACCGGAAGAACGATGCCGTACGAGGTCAGAAAAGCGTGCCTGCGGATAGCGGAAAAATACGGTCTGATAATACTTGAAGACGATCCCTACGGTCAGCTCCGTTTCGCGGGCGACGACGTGCCGACGATAAAGAGCATGGACACGGACGGGCGCGTCGTTTACTGCAGTTCTTTTTCAAAGATCCTGTCTCCCGGCATACGCGTCGGTTACGTTATCTGCCGTGATGATATCGCGTCGAAAATCGCCGTATGCAAGCAGGTGAACGACGTACACACAAATCAGCTGATGCAGATGGTCTGCCACCGCTTCATGACGGAATTCGACCTTGACGCCCATATAGAAAAAATACGCTCCGTGTACCGCGAAAAAGCGGAGCTGATGATAGGCGCGCTTGATGATAAATGCTCCGGCATGATCGGCTACACGCGCCCGCAGGGCGGACTGTTCATCTGGGCGTGGCTGCCCGGATGTGAAGATCACGACGGTTTTGTCCGTGCCCTGCTCGAAAAAAAGCTCGCGGTCGTTCCCGGCAGTACGTTCAGCTGTACGGTCGGCGCGCCGTCAACGGGCTTCCGCCTCAATTACTCGATGCCTGACGGGGAGCAGATAAGAAAAGGCGTCACCATAATGAGTGAAACAGCAAAGGAATTCATATAATGGAAAACGAAAAAAGAAAAACCGTGTTTTCGGGCATTCAGCCGTCCGGAAACCTCACGATAGGAAACTATCTCGGCGCTCTGCGGAATTTCTCGCAGTTCACCGATAATTACGACTGCCTGTACTGCGTGGTCGACCAGCACGCGATAACCGTAAGACAGGATCCGGCGGAGCTCCGCCGCAGGACGTACGAGGTGCTTGCACTGTATCTCGCCTGCGGACTCGATCCGGAGAAGAGCATACTTTACGTTCAGAGCCACGTTCCGGCTCACGCGCAGCTCGCGTGGGTGCTCGACTGCTATACGATGTTCGGCGAGCTTTCGCGAATGACTCAGTTCAAGGATAAATCCGCGAAAAACGCGGATAATATAAACGCCGGTCTGTTCACTTATCCCGTTCTCATGGCGGCTGACATCCTGCTCTATCAGACGGATCTCGTACCCGTCGGCGAGGATCAGAAGCAGCACCTTGAGATCACGCGCGATATAGCGAACCGCTTCAACCAGGTATACGGCCCCACGTTCACGGTACCGGAGCCTTTCATAAAGACCGGATCCGGCGCGAAGATACAGTCCCTTGCCGAGCCGGACAAGAAGATGTCCAAATCGGACAAGAACGAAAACGCGGTCGTGAGGATCTTGGATGACAGAGACACGATAATCCGCAAATTCCGCCGCGCCGTGACCGATTCCGGCTCCGAGGTGCGCCGCGCGGATGACAAGCCCGGCATCGGCAACCTCATGACGATATATTCCTGCTTCACCGGCAAAAAAGACGAAGAGATAGAAGCCGAATTCTCGGGCAAGGGCTACGGCGATTTCAAGACTGCCGTCGGCGAGGCGTGCGCCGACGAGCTTTCGCCGATACAGGAGAGGTACAAAAAGCTGCTTTCGGACAAAGCGTATCTTGAAGAGGTAATGAAGAACAATTCAGCGCGCGCCGCGTACCTCGCAAGAAAAACGCTCTCGAAAGTTTACAGGAAAGTCGGATTCACATCCGTATGATGATATGAAAAAATACGTTTCAAAAAAGAAAAACGGAAAAGCTAAAAAGGACCCGAGCGCGCTTTGGATGAGGGTGTCCGCCGTCATGTCCGTCGTGTTCATCGTCGGCGTCGGCATACTCTGCACGTCGCCGTCAAAGGCGGCGGAGGACGCCCCGTATTTCCCGCCGGATATCGAGGATTATACGGACGACCCCGAATATACGGAGCCGGAGGAGACGACCGCCCCGCCGGAGACGCTGCCGGATCTCGGCACGGGCGACGGGACGGTGACGATATCCCCCGTGACAGGCGAACCCGGTACGGAGACGGACACCGATACGTCCGACCCCGGTACGACGGTAACGGATACCGTCCCGGAGACGACGGCGCCGGCTCCCGAAACGACGACCGCCCCGGAAACGACCGCGCCGGCGCCCTCTCAGACGCCCGAAGGCAAGCAGACCTACCGTGAATACAACGGGCGTGAGTTCGCCTCGAACGAAACGTTCGTCGGCGAATACAAGACCGACCGCGTTTCCGTAGGCGTTTCTAACGTAAGAGACGGAGACCTGAGCTATTATATCTGCGATATAACGGTGAAGAGTCCGTCTGATTTCCATACGGCGTTCGCCAACGGCAAGATCTCACAGCGCGCCTACACGTCGAGGATAGCGGCGTCTGTCGGCGCGGGATTTGCCGTCAACGGTGACTTCTGCGGATTCCATTCCGACGGTATCATAATCCGTGAAGGAGGACTGTACCGGAACAAGAAATCCGGTTGGAATCTGTGCTATCTCAACAAATACGGAGATCTGATCGTATGCAAAAACAACAGTCAGGACGGAAAGAAGCTCGTCGGCGACGGAGTCCTTCAGTCCTGGTGCTTCGGACCTACGCTCGTCGACGATTATAAGGCGCTGACGAAAGAACAGTTCAATACGCCCGGCCTGAGCCGCAGCGCCCACGAGCCGAGGACCGCGATAGGTCAGATAGACGAGCTGCACTATATCATCCTCGTCGTTGACGCCATAAGATCCGGCTCGTCGACGGTAGGCGGCGGCATGACGTTCACAGAGCTGGCGAAAACGTTCGAAGGTCTCGGCTGCAAGACCGCTTATAACCTCGACGGCGGCGGATCCACCGCGCTGTATCTCAACGGCAAGATCATAAACGAGCTGTGCATGGGCGGAGAACGTCAGGTCAGTGACATAATATATTTCAAATAACGGAGTTAAAATGGGATTCGATACAAGAGATTACGTGATACTCATACCGGCGTACAAACCGGTCTACGATCAGATGATCCCCTTCATTGAAGAGCTCAAACGGGATTATGATAAAATAGTGTGCGTCGACGACGGAGGCGGAGAGACGTTTTCCCCGGTGTTCGACGAATGTAAAAGGCTCGGCTGCGCTGTCCTCACGCACGAGGTCAACCGCGGCAAGGGCGCGGCACTCAAAACGGGCATCGCGTACATAAGGCGTGAATTGTCAGACGCGAAGGGCGTGATAACCGCCGACTGCGACGGTCAGCACACCCCGGAGGATATAAAAAAGGTGACCGAGGCGTTATACGGTCATCCCGACGATATGATAATCGGCGGCAGGAAATTCGACAAGAACGTCCCCTTTCGCTCGCAGGCGGGCAACACGTTCACGCGCGTGCTGTACAAGCTCGCGACCGGGATCTCGATCTACGATACGCAGACCGGCCTGCGCGGCTTCCCCATGTCGCTTCTGCCCGAGCTTGAGACGCTCGAGGGCGACAGGTATGAGTATGAGATGAACATGCTCCTGAAGCTCCATGACTGGGGAGTTTCGCCTTATGAGGTCACGATCGCGACGATCTACATAAATGAAAACAAGGGCAGTCACTTCAACGCCCTGCGCGACGGTCTGCGCGTCGGCGCTCGCATATTCAAATACGCCGCCGGCAGTATCCTGTCGTTTTTGATCGACTGGGTGATCTTCCTGTTGCTTATGAAGCTCGCGTTCAGAAACGTCGGCGGGGATCTCAATTATCCGCTGTCGTTCGGCCTCGCGCGCGCCGTCTCTTCCGTCGCCAACTATCTCTACAACAGATTCGCGGTGTTCGGCGGCAAGAATTACGAGAAGGGCGCCACGGCGAAATACTTCGGGCTCGTCATAATCGTCCTTCTGCTCGGTATGCTCGTGCAGAGGCTTACGGCGCAGGTCCCGGGCGGTGATCTCGTCCATTCACTCATCAAATTCGTTTATGACACCGTGATGTTCGTCGTAAACTACATCATCCAGCGCGATTTCGTTTTTAAGATAAAAAAGAGAAAGTCTTGATTTAACCATATGCAGTTATTAAGAGCAACAGTCCCGTCGCTCCACGGGCTATGCATCGCGGCGGCGATCATCATCATGATGTTCTACGCATTTTATTACAGCTCGGAAAAGAAATACGACGCGTCGACGCTGATGTATATCGCGCCCGCCGCCATCTTCTTCGGTTTTGCGGGAGCGCGGCTGATATACGTCATCATCTGCGATCAGGAGTACGTTGACGCGGCTGATAAATGGAAGCTTACGGACGGCGGCTATTCGCTGTTCGGCGCGGCGGCGGGCGTAGTATTCGCGATTATCCTGTACTGGCTCCTCACAAAAAGACGCGCAAAGCTTTTGCCGGTGTTCGATACCCTCTCCGCGTCGGCTCCGCTCGCTATAGCGGTCGGACGCCTCGGCAGCGTTTTTTCCGAAAGCTGCTACGGTGAGGCTGTCGGCTCGGACGGACTCAAATTTTTCCCGATCTCGATCTTCAGCAAGACGGACATGGAGTTCCATTACGCCGTGTTCTTCTACGAGGCGCTGTGGTGTGTCCTCGTGTTCTTCCTGATACGTCTGGCGGAAAAGAAGCTGAACCGGCGCGGCGTCGCCACGTATATGTTCGCCGTGCTTTACTGCGCGGCGCGTTCGGTGCTCGAGAGCATGAGGATCGACAGCATGTACATCTTCTTCGTGCGTTTTTCACAGGTCATCGCGATATTCACGGTCATAGGCGCGTTCATCTGGATGAGCGTCAAGCTCGTGCGGAAAACAAAGTTCAAGCCGTTATATATCATATCGTACGTTGTTTTCACCGCGTCGTTCGTTATCGCGTTTTTCTCCGAGTTCTATATGTATTCTTCGTCGAAGGTGTGGAACACGGTCAAGATCCTGCTCTGCTGCATCGTTATGGCGGCGACGGCGCTCTACATCGGACTTTATTATCTGTACGTCACGAAGAAAAAAAAGAAGAGAATTAAGGCGTCGCAGGATAAGACCCGTCAGTTCAACCGGGTCGTTCCGGCAAAGGAAAATAAAGACAGCTGAAACGTATTGACAAAACGGCGGCTGTGTGATATTCTTGAAAATACAAATTACAAGGCGGTATTCATATGAGAGGCAGATTCAACAGAATATGCAGTCTCGTCCTTGTGACGGTCATGCTTTTTGCGGCGGTGAGCTGCGGCGGCGGTCACGGTACGGACGATACTGTGACAACGGATACGACCGCGGCGGAACCCATGACCACGGAACCGGATACAACCGTTTCGCCGGATACGGAAGCCGATCCCGTGACGGAGACGGACACGGAGCCCGCGACCGAAACCGAGACCGAGACCGAGACGGAGACGGAAACTGAGACGGAAACCGAGACCGAGACCGAAACGGCGCCTGAAACGACGACCGCTCCGGAGACGACGACCGTCCCCGAAACCACTACGGTCCCCGAGACCACTACCGTTCCCGAAACAACGACCGTACCGGAAACGACCGAGCCGCCTCTTCAGAAGACCGCGAAGCCCACGGTGCTCGGATACCATTCCGTATCGTCGGACAGAGTCATAGTTTACGGCTCGACCGAGCCCGGAGCGATGATACGCAGCGTGGTGAACGGATATGAGGAAAAGAACCGCGCGAACGATAAATATTTTTACATAGAGGTCGGCGCGTCGTCAACGACCGAGATAAAGCTGTACGCGCAGGCGGATGGCAAATCCGAGAGCAGCGCCCTTACATATACGCTCGAACCCACGGGAGAAAGCATGAACGTATGGGGCGGCAGAAATTCCCGTATATTCTATATGCCGACGCTCAACTTCCTGCTCGGCAACCGCGCGGACGAAGGCTCGATCGATCAGCTCGCCTCTTATATCGCCGGAAAGACGATAACGGAGATCCAGAAGGCGACGGGCAAGGAGACGAAGCTTATATACGCCATAATCCCCGACCCCGCAACGTGCTATTACGATGAGCAGCGCGATTATGTTCAGCACGCGGTAGAGATCCCGCCGAAGACCGCGATGCAGAGCTTCGTGTCGAAGATCAACGGCGTACATAAAGACGTTTACGCCGTCGACCTGCTCCCGGCGCTCCGTGCGCATAAGGATCAGAGGATATATTTCACGACAGATACCCACTACACCGAGCTCGGCGCCTACTACTCATATCTTGAGATCATGAAAAAGGTGAAGCAGGATCATCCCGCCGTCACGCCGAGGACCGTGGAGAACGGCGATTATAAGATAGAATACATCGACGTGCCCGGCGGCGATATGTGCGGAATGGTCGGCATCGGTATGAACGAGGTGGTGCCGTTCTTTGTGGCAAACTTTGAGGACACGGGATCCTACTACGTGTCGAAGCGCAATGACGGCATCAAATCCGCCGGCTTCGGACCCGGCGGCTGGGAGAGGGATTCTCAGCTGAAAAACTCATCGAACCCCACAGTGTACTTCCTCGGAGACTCGTACGGCTGCTATATACTCCCGTTCATTGGAGCGAACTTCTCAAAGGTCTGGACGAATCCGGGAGTCCTCTGGAACTACGATCTCGATAAGACCATACTTGAACAAAATAAACCGGACTACGTCATCCTGCTCGTATGCCAGAGAAACGTTGGCCCGGATTTCATGAACAACCTGATCACGTCGTTCTCTATGAGTGTTTCATCATTCTGATCGGGTAAAGGAAGGTATTGAATGAAGACAAGGATCAGAGTTATGGCGGCGCTGCTTGCGCTTCTGACTGTCATGACTGCCGCCGCGTGTACGGCGAAGCCCGGCGATGAAACGAGCGGAACGCCCGTCCCGCCGACCGTGACGGAGGAGGATCTGAGCAGCTTTTCGGACACGACCGCGCAGCCGGCGGAGGAGAGCACGGACGCGGATACGACGGTCCCGGCGGAAACGACCGGTGAGCCCGAAACCGAACCCGTGACGGAGACGGACACGGAGCCCGCGACGGAAACGGAGACGGAGACAGAGCCCGAGACCACAACAACGGAGCCCGAGACGACGACGGTCCCCGAGACCACGACCGTTCCCGAAACGACAACGGTCCCCGAGACCACCACGGTCCCCGAGACCACTACGAAAGCGCCCGAAACCACTACGAAAGCGCCCGAAACCACTACGAAAGCGCCGGAGACGACGACCGAGCCGAAGGAAAAGACCGAGGGCGTCAAAAACATAAAGACGTGGACGTTCAACGACGGTAAAAATCCGCAGGTTATAGGCATCTACTGCGAGATCGAACCCGGCGCGCTCGTCTACGTCTGCAAGCCCGACGGCACGACTCTCGTAAAAGAGCACGCGATCGACCGGTACTTCTACGGAATGTACATACTCCCCGCGGGCGTCACGTCACAGCCGGTATACCTTTACGCGCTCGCCGAGGGCAAGGAGCTCTCCGGTCACAGCGTGCAGGTGACGCTCCGGTATTCCTCGAACGTCGGCAACGGCGCGTTCATCGGACGTGACAGCCACGTTTATCTGAACTACTACGACGGCCATTACTACGGCGGCGCGAAGACCGACGGCAACACCATGATGACCGTCAAGAATTATCTTACCGCCAAGCTCGGTGAAATAAGAGCGAAGACCGGCAAGAACACAAAGATAATAATGGTCGTCTGTACGAACCCGGCGACGATATATCACGATCTTCAGTATCCGCAAAGCGCCGGCGGCAGAGGAGACTATAACGAGGCCACCTCATCCACGATGTTCGCGGATTTCATGAAGGACAACGACGATATTTACTATATCGATCTGCGCGACATTCTTTCTCAGCACAAGGATAAGCTGCTTTTCATGCAGGCCGACTCCCACTGGACGCAGATAGCCGGTTATTACGCGTATTATCTCGCGGCTCAGAAGGTGAAGAAGGATTTCCCCGATACTAAGATATATGATCTTGAAAAGGATTTCACCACGGAGATCGTTCCGAGCGGCGGAGACCTGCTCAACTTCATGGGTATAAGCGGAAAGACCGTTGCCGCCAATGCGAAGGTCACCCGTAAAGACAACGTCGAGCCGGCTCCTTCCACCGCGCCTACCGCGTACGTAATGGGAGACTCCTATTACTGGTGCATGCAGCCGTATCTCGATCTCATGTTCAGCGAAGTATATCTGAACGAGCCCGCGTCAAACCCGCCGCTCTACGACTATACGCTTGCGGATCTTGAGAACAGAAAACCGGATTATCTGTACTACGTCTGGACCGAAAGGAACATAGGCGGAGATCTCGGCATGCTCTACAACGCGCATCCCTGATATATTTGAATGACCGCATCGGCGGAGCGTCCCCGAACCTCCGCCGGTGTTTTGACATAAGGAAGACGATATGAAAAAAACAATCAGGATTCTTTCGCTCATGCTTTCGGTTATGATACTTTTGCCTGTCATATCCTGCGCCGCACCCGGCGCGGATACGTCCGCGGAAACGACCGTAAGCGATACGTCCGCACCGGATACGACCGATACGGAGGAGCCGACGGAGACCGTACCGCCGGATACCGGCGTACCCGATACGGAGGAGCCGACGGAGAAGACTCAGCCTGTTGAAAACATACAGACGTGGACCCTTCACGACGGAAAACAGATCGTTATCTGCATTTACTGCGAGACCGAACCGTATTCGACGGTATACGTCGCCAAACGCAGCGGCGAGGTACTGATCAGCGAACACGCGCTTGACAGATATTTCTATGGTATGTATATCCTGCCGGAGGGCTCGCGCGGGCAGACCGTTTATATCTACTCAAAAGCGGACGGTAAGCTGATATCGGACGCAAGCCCGGCTGTAAGACTTGAATATCAGTACGACGCGGACGGAAATCTCGTCTGCGGCAACGGCGCCTTCATCGGGCATGACAGCCACGTTTATCTCAACTATTACGACGCGTTCTATAACGGCGACGTTACGTGCGACGAGGAGACGATGAGAAACGTGCGCGGATATCTTGAGGCGCAGCTGGCGGCGATAAGGGCGAAGACCGGAAAGAATACGAAGATCATATCCATAGTCTGCACCAATCCCGCCGTCATATATCACGACAATCAGTACACCGAGGAGGAGGGCGGCAGAGGAGACCATTTCACCGAGACTCCCGTAACGCGCTTCGCTGAATATATGAAGGACAGCGACGATATCTATTTTCTCGATCTGCGCGACATCCTGATGCAGCACAGGGATAAACTCCTTTTCATGCAGGCAGACTCTCACTGGACGCAGATCGCTGCGTATTACGGATACTACCGCGCGGCGGAGAAGATACACAAGGATTTTCCGCAGGTGAAGGCGTACGATCTTGAAGAGGATTTTACCACGGAGATCGTCCCGGGCGGCGGAGATCTGCTCTGGTTCATGGGCATTGCCGACAGGGTCGCGGCGGTGAACGGCATTGTGACGCCGATCGATCCGTCCATGTACGCGAAGGACGATTTTCCGACGGCGTACGTCATGGGCGACTCTTATTACGGCGCCATAAGTCCGTTCCTCGATCTTCTGTTCAGTGAGATCTATCTCAATCACCCGGAGACGAACCCTCCGCTTTACGATTACAGACTTGACGATCTCGAGACGCGTCAGCCGGATTATCTCGTATACATCTGGACCGAGAGGAACATCTCAGGCGACCTCGGAATGCTTCTCAATATAAGACCGTGATATTTTGCGCGGCGGCGTTTTTGCCGCCGCGATCATGATACGTGAGGTATATGACAATGAAAAAAACAGTATTACAGGGAATAGATAACGAAAACGAACACGGGATACTTTCGGGGAAACGGCTCGGACTCATCACGAACAACGCCGCCGTAACGAAGGATCTCCGTCAGAATTTTGAATATCTCAACAAACATTTCCGTCTTGCCGCGTTATATGCGCCGGAGCACGGGCTTTACGGCGCCGCGCAGGCGGGGGCGGGGTTTACAGAAACGGAGCGAGAGCCTATGACGGGGTGTCCGGTATACAGCCTTTACAACGGACTGACCGCGCCGACCGATGAAATGCTTGAAAACGTGGACGTCCTCTGCTTCGATATGCAGGACGTCGGCGCCAGATTTTACACGTATCTTTATACGATGACGCGCAGCATGAAGGTTGCTGCAAGGCTCGGAAAACCGTTTGTCGTTTTCGACCGCGTGAACCCGATAGGACTTGAAAAGGTCGAGGGCGAGATACTTGACGAGAAAAACGCGAGCTTCATAGGAGAATACGCCGTTCCGCACAGATACGGGCTCACTATCGGCGAATTCGCGAGATATATAAACGCGGAGAAGGGGATCGGAGCTGAGCTTTACGTGATACCGTGCGTCCGGCTCCGGAGATCTGATTATTTCAGCGATACGCATCTGACGTTCGTTCCCCCGTCTCCGAATATGCCGACGACGGATACCGCGCTCGTCTACCCCGGCACGTGCATTTTCGAGGGCGTCCGCAACATGAGCGAGGGCAGAGGAACGACGAGACCTTTCGAGATGATCGGCGCGCCCTACGTCGACGAGTTCACTCTGTGCGACTATATGAACCGGCTCGGATTTGAGGGCGTCACCGCCCGCCGCGTACGCTTCACGCCCACGTTTTCTAAGTTCGCGGGTGAGGTGTGCCGCGGTATACAGATCCACGTGACGGACAAACGCGCCTTCTCACCGTTCGAGTACGGCGTATATCTGTTCAGATATCTGTATGAAAACTACGAGCTCGATATAAACGAGGGTACGATAAAACGCAATTTCGGTACGTCGCGCATACTTGAAGACAACAATCTCGGCGCGCTGTTGTACGACTGCCGCGAAAAAGCCGCGCAGTTCAGAAAAAGCACGGAAAAATATTGGCTGTACTGATATGATATACGAAGCGAAAAAAATACTTCTGAAAAACGGAAAGACCGTTGTGCTCAGAAGCCCGTCTGAGGACGACTGGCAGGCGATGATAGATTATATCACCTGTTTGGCGTCGGAGACGCCGTATATACTGCGGGAGCCGGATGAATGCGACGATACGGAACAATCCGAGAGGGCGTTCATAAGGCGGTATAACGAAAGCAGGCTTGAATGCATGATAGCCGTTTTTGACGGAGATAAGGTCGTCGGCAACTGCAATCTGAGTATAAAAAACAGGAATAAAGTGCGCCACAGAGCCGTGCTCGCAATAGGCCTTCGCAAAAGCCATTACCGCCTCGGCATCGGGACAACGCTCATTACCGAACTGTCGATAATCGCACGCTCCGTCGGCTGCACGCAGTTTGAGCTTGAGTACGTTGACGGAAATTACCGCGCGAAGGGCTTGTATGAAAAATGCGGCTTCGTTGAGGTCGGACGTATGCCCCGCGGCGTCAGATTTGAAGACGGAACATACGCGGATGAAGTGCTGATGGTCAAGCCGCTGTGAAATACGTAAAAGCGTTCGGCAGAAGTCTTTCCGCCGTCGTCTTCGGCGGAGACCGGATACGCTCAGCCGATCCCGGCAGAACGGACGAATTCCTTGACGGATACGTCTGCCGCGGCGGCAATTTCATAGACACCGCCCGGATCTACGGCTCAGGCGACTGCGAGGCGGCGCTCGGCGCGTGGCTCGTAAAGGGCGACAACCGCAAAAAGGTCTTCGTCGGCACGAAGGGCGGCCATCCCGATCCGTCGACCATGCACAAGGGCAGACTTGACGGGGCAAGCCTTGAATACGATATCAAAAAAAGCCTCGAGGCGCTGAAGTGTGACTTCGTCGATATGTATTATCTCCACAGAGACGATACGTCGCGCCCCGTCGGCGATATACTCGAGACGCTGAACGGCTTCATACAGCAGGGATACACGGAGTATATCGGCGTATCGAACTGGCGCGCGGACAGGCTGGAGGAGGCGCGGATATACGCGGAAGAACACGGGCTGACAGGCTTTTCCGCCGATCAGCCGCAGTTCAGCCTTGCAAAACAGTGCCGATTCCCGGACGATACGCTCGTGTCGATGGACGGCGCGCTTTACGCGTATCATGAAAGGACAGGTATGGCGTGCGTCGCCTATTCTTCTCAGGCGCGCGGCTATTTCATGAAGCTGCAGAGGAACGAGCCTCTGTCGGATCTGACGCGCACGCTGTTCGACTGTCCGGAAAACAGGGCGGTGTTTGAAAAGATTCAGGAGTCTGGGCTTGACGCCTGCGCCGCCTCGCTGTGCTACGTCACAAACCGGCCTTTTCCGTGCTTTGCGATCGCGGGCTTCGGCAGCATGGCTCAGCTTGAGGACACCGTGGCCGGTATTGACACGGAAATAAACGGCGATGAGGTCGCCGCAATGAGAATAATAAGGGAGGAAATATGAAGAAGGGTTTTCTTGCAAACGGGGAAATGCTCGGCTGGGAGCCGAAAAAACTCATGTCCTTTATAAAAGAGACCGGCTACGACAGCGTTGAGCTCATAGCCGACGTGATCTTCGCCCACGGCGACGGCATGGCGTTCAGAGACGCCGCGGACGAATACGGCGTAATCATCTCGGAATTACTCTGCCAGCGCGATTACGTGCTGAAAGACAAAGAGGCGCGGGACAGAAACGTCGCCGTCACCGTGCAGAATATCGAAAGATCCGCGGCGATCGGAGTCGATACCGTAAACCTTTACACGGGACCGGAACCGTGGCTCCCGGAGCCTTTGAAGATCGGCGCCGTGTCGATGACGGACGCGTGGGGAATGGTATTCGGCGCGTTTGACACGCTCGTCCCGTGCGCCGAAAAAAACGGCGTGAAAATAGCCGTTGAAAACGTATGGGGCATGCTCGCGCACGATCTGTATACGAACAAGTTCCTCATCGGTCACTACGATTCCGACAGTCTCGGCGTCAATCTCGACCCCTCGCACGACGCGTTGTACGGCAACACGGATCCCGCCTTCATCGTAAAAAGCTGGGGCAAAAAGATATTCCACGTTCACGTAAAGGACGCCGTCGGCGTCGCGGAGCCGGGAAAATTCGTGTTCCCGCTTTTGGGAGAGGGCGTCGTTGATTTCAAGGCGTTTTTCGGCGCGCTTGAGGAAATCGGCTACGACGGCTGCGCAAGCGTTGAATTTGAATCATGGGCGTACAGAGCAAACATTCTCGGCGGTATGCATTCGGCGTACGCCGCGCCTGCGCTTGAATTTTTGAAAAAATATATCTGATCGGGAGATAAAAATATGAAATTCAGGATAATATTCGCCGGATGCGGCGATATAGCCTACAGATGGCTCGACCATATAACGAAAAGAGACGACTGTGAGATAATCGCAATCGTCGAAAAGAACCCCGCGCGTGCGGCGAAATATCAGGAACGCTACGGCTTCAGCTGCCCCGTATACGGCGACCTTGAAGAGGCGTTTGCGAAGGAACACGGAAATCTGCTCATAGATCTGACGTACGTAACGGCTCACCACGATATAGTCACGGCGGCGCTCAGAGCCGGATACGACGTTATGGGTGAAAAGCCGATGGGCTTCACCGTTGAACAGGTCAACGATATGCTGAAGACAGTCGACGAGACGGGCAAGAGATATATCGTGATGCAGAACCGCCGCTATATAAAGCAGGTAAAGGAGATACGTGAGCTCGTGCTTTCCGGCAAGCTCGGAGATCCCGTGTATCTGTGCGGCGAGATATTCGTAAACGCGGATCTTGCGAGCATAAGGAACCAGTTCAAATATCCGCAGCTGCAGGACAACAACATCCACAGCTTCGACCTTGCGAGATATCTCGTGGACGGCACGCCGACGTCCGTACATTATCACAGCTTCAACCCGAAGGGCTCTATGTACAAGGGCGACGCCGCCGGCGACGCCGTGTTCGAATTCGATAACGGCTGCATTTATTCGTTCAGAGGCTACAACGGCTCGGAGGGCTGCTACACCTCGTGGGACAACGTGTGGCGCGTATGCTGCGAGCTCGGCACGGTCGTCTGGGACGGCGCGGGCGACGCTGTGTATGAGTATACGCCCGAGCGCGGCGGTATCTTCAAAGGCATCCCCTATCAGAGCGGCATTATAAAGAGACCCGAAACAGTACGCGACCAGCACGACGGCGCGCTTGAGGATATGTTCAACGCGCTTAAGACCGGCAAACCCGCCGGCACGGAGTGCAAGGACAACATAAAGAGCATCGCGATGGTGCTCGCGAGCGTCAAGAGCATAGAGGAAAACCGCAAGGTAGAGATCGAATTCAACGATACTTATCCGTATCTCGTGCTCAGATAAAACGATCCCGACCGGGGACACCCGGCCGGGACATTTCTATTTTTTCAGTTTCGAAACAAAGCGCTCGATGCGCTCTATAGCCTCGGTTATATGCTTTACGGAATATGCGTAGGAGATGCGGGCGTAACCCTCGCCGCCTTTGCCGAACGCGGTGCCCGGCACTATCGCGACCTTTCCTTCGTTGAGCAGTCTCTCACAAAATTGCTCGCTGCTCATGCCGAAGCCGCCGATATACGGGAACACGTAGAACGCGCCCTTCGGCTCGAAGCAGGGAAGACCGATGCGGTTCAGCTCCTCAACTATGTATTTTCTGCGCTTGTCGTATTCGGCGCGCATCATTTCTATGTCGGGATCGCCGTTTTTCAGCGCTTCGACCGCGGCGAGCTGGCTCGTCGTCGGCGCGCACATTATGGCGTACTGGTGGATCTTCAGCATCTGCTTCGTGATCTCGGGCGGCGCGCAGACGAAACCGAGACGCCAGCCCGTCATAGCGTACGCCTTTGAGAATCCGTTCACTACGATACAGCGCTCCGCCATGCCGGGCAACGTTGCTATCGAAGTGTGCCGCGCGCCGTACGTAAGCTCGGAGTATATCTCGTCGGAAAGCACGGCGATATCGGTGTTTTTCAGCACATCGCACAGCGGCAAAAGCTCCTCCGCCGTCATCACGGCGCCGGTCGGATTGTTCGGGTACGGCAAAACGAGCAGCTTTGTCCGGGGCGTTATCGCCGCTTTCAGCTGATCCGCGGTCAGCTTGAAGTCGTTTTCCGGCAGCGTCGTCACCGGTACCGGAATGCCGCCGCAGAGCCGCGTTATCGGCTCGTAGCAGACAAACGAAGGCTCGGGGATTATCACCTCGTCGCCCGGCTCCACCGTCGCTCTTATCGCCAGATCTATCGCTTCCGAGCCGCCGACGGTGACGACGATCTCCGTCATCGGGTCGTACGTCAGCCCGAAACGGCGTTTCATATACGCCGAAAGCTCCTGACGGAGCGGTACGGTGCCGGCGTTCGACGTGTAATATGTGTAACCGCGTTCAAGCGAGATTATACCCGTCTCACGGACGTGCCACGGCGTCGCAAAATCGGGCTGACCGACCGTCAGCGCGACGACGTCGCCGCGCCCGCTCAGCATATCGAAGAATTTCCTTATTCCCGACGGCTGAAGCTCAACGACGGTCTTCGATAAAAGCTTACTGTAATCCATCGGATAATTCGCTCCTTATATCGACGTCGCCGCGCTTCATTATAAGCCCCTTGTCCTTGTATTTGCGCAGAACGAAGTGAGTCGCCGTGGAGATCACGCTCTCCATCGGCGCCAGCTTTTCGGCGACGAACAGCGCCACCTCGCGCATCGTCTTCCCCTCGATGACGACGCAGAGATCGAAGCCGCCGGACATAAGGTAAAGGCTCTGTACCTCGTTGTAGTTGTATATCCTCTCGGCGACGCGGTCAAATCCGAGATCGCGCTGAGGCGTTATTTTAAGCTCTATAAGCGCCGTCACGTATTCGCGGTCCGTCTTTTCCCAGTCTATCAGAGCGTTATATCCTACGATGGTGCCGTTTTTCTCATATTCGTCGATCATTGCTTTGACGTCGCCGACCTCTTTGTCAAGCATGGCGGCGAGCATCTCGGGCGTGAGTCTCGCGTCTTTTTCGAGAAGCTTCAGAAGCTCGTTCATAGTATCTTTCCTCCGTATACTTTATCTATCGTTTGCTTTGCGCGGTCAAAATCGGCGGCTGTATCGCGCTCGTAATGCGCGTCCGAGCCGATGCGTACGAGCTCTCCGCCATAGGATCTGTACATTTCAAGCACAAGATCGTCGGGCAGCTCAATCCCGTGACGCAGACAGTTGGTGTTAAGCTCAAGCACCTTGCCTCCGTCGATCACGCTTTTCAGGATCTTTATTATCTTGTCCTCCCACAGGAGAATATCCGCGTCAAGTCCCGCCTGCCGCAGATAACGCAGCGGATAAGTCAGATGAGCGCACTGATCGACGTACGGCAGTCTTGTCATCTCGTAATACTCGTCGAAGTATTTGCCGATAAGACGTATGACCTCGTCGTATCCGACCTTTGAGAAATCCATGTAGTAGAAGTCCTGATCGCCGCGCGTGTTGTGTACGGAGCCTATGACGTAGTCGAAGGCGCCGTTTTTTACTATCGTTTCCGCAAGCCCGGGGTAGTGTATCGCCTGCCCGAGCTCTATGCCGATATACACGTCAAGGCTGTCCTTGTATTTATCACGCGCCGCCTCGCACTGCCGCCGCCTTTCCTCATAGTAGAACGGGGTATAGATCCCCTCCGCCTCGGAATTGACTTCCACGTGGTCGGTAAGGACTATCGCGTCAAGCCCGGCTTTGACAGCCGCCGCGCACATTTTGTCCGGCGTGTTGCCGTGTTCCGCGCAGTCAAAGGAGAAATAAGTGTGCGTATGCGTGTCTATCTTTGTTATCGGATATTTTTTAATACATTCAGACGTTGAAAAATTCATAATAAAGGTGTAATATTGTATGTTGTGAGGTTTTTTTATATGATAAAGGCTGTTTTATTTGATATGGACGGAGTCCTCGTGGATTCCGAGGAGTTGACATATGAGGCGGCGATCGCAATGCTGCGCGAGCGCGGCGCCGATGCCTGCCGTGAGGATTTCCGCCCGTTCATCGGGGCGGGGGATATAGCGTATCTCGGCGGAGCCGCCGGCGTACACGGGCTCGAATACGATCCGTCGATGTCCGTCGTGACCTACGAAAAATACGAAAAGCTCGTTTCTGAGCACGATATCGCGTATAAGAATTCCGCGAAGACCGTGAGAGAACTGCACGGTATGGGGTTGAAGCTCGCGGTCTGCACGAGCGCGGATCTTGTCAAAATGAACATAAATCTCAGGGCGATAGGACTTGCCGACGTCTTTGACGCGCTGATCAACGGCAGGGACATAAAAAACAACAAGCCGGCGCCCGATATATATCTGAAGGGCGCGGAGACGCTCGGCGTCCTGCCGTCGGAATGCCTCGTCGTCGAGGACGCGAAAAACGGTATAATCGCCGCCAAAGCCGCGGGGATGCACAACGCCGCGGTGACGACGACGTTCACAAGAGAAGAGCTTGAGAACACCGTGGCGCCGGAATTCATCTGTGACGACGTGGCAGACGTTGTGTCTGTTGTCCGGGCGTTACGGTAAGTATATCATATCCGACCGGTAAAATCAACATTTTTGAAGAAAAAATAGTAAATTTTATGTTATCACACTTGACAAAATACAAATGTTATGGTATATTTATCAGGCTGTGTTTTGAAGCACGGATGCAGGACGGTCCGCTGCGCTGCGCATGAACGTCCGAATGATCATATTACAGGAGGAAGCCGAAATGGATATTATCAAGGCTTTTACCGAAGAGCAGCTTAAGAAGGAAATACCCGAGGTCAAGGTCGGCGACACCGTTCGCGTCCACAACAGGATCGTTGAAGGCAGCAAGTCCAGGATCCAGATCTACGAGGGCACCGTCATCGCAAAGCGCGGCGGCGGCATTTCCGAGACGTTCACCGTCAGAAGAATAAGCTACGGCGTAGGCGTAGAAAAGACGTTCCCGATCCATTCTCCCAACGTTGAGAAGGTCGAGACAATACGCCGCGGTAAGGTCAGACGTGCGAAGCTCTACTATCTGCGCGACAGAGTGGGCAAGGCCGCCAAGACCAAGGAAGATATCTGATAAAAAAGATGCCGTACCGGATCTCCGGTACGGTTTTCCTTTATGTTCAGCTGAATTCGGCTGACGCCGGGCAAAAAATTTTTTGTTTTTCGGTGACCCGGATAGGAAAAAAACGTATTTATCATATGAGGGACCTCAGAAAGAAAGGAGCACGCGTCTTGACGGATGAAGAAATAATCAGATCGTTGTTCGATCGGAACGAAGACGGCTTGAACGAGCTTATCCGGAAATACGGTAAGACGGCGGAGAAGATCGCATTTTCCGTTTTGAAAGACCGTCGGGACGCGGAAGAGACCGTGTCCGACGCCTATATGGCGTTGTGGAACAACATACCGCCCGACAGACCGGCGTCGCTTTGCGCATATCTTTACAAGACAGTGCGGAATCTGGCGCTGAAACGTCTTGAGGCGGCGATGGCTGACAAGCGAAAGATCAATTCGCTCGCGTCTCCCATAGATGAGCTTGCGGAAGCCGTACCTTCCGACTTTGATGTGATGGATCGGATAAGCGAACAGGAGCTCGGCTCATATATCAACGCTTTTCTCTCAGACGTCAAGGTGCCGGACAGGAGGATATTCGTATGCCGCTTTTTTGCCGGTATGGAGATCGGCGAGATCGCGGACAGGTACGGTATCGGAAAAAGCAGTGTGAAGATGTCTCTTCACCGCACGAAAAACAAACTGCGTGAGTATCTGCAGGATAAGGGGTACTATGATGAAAAATAAAATGAAATTATTCAAGGCGGTCGGCTACACAGACGACAAATATGTATCCGACGCGCTTTCGGACGGGGATAAGACGGACGCCGACGCGCCGTCGGCGCCGCGGCGCATACTCTCTGTCGCGGCGATCGCCGCCGTGTTCGTTATGCTTTTCGCATTTTCGTTCGTTCTGACACGTCTGGCGTCGCCGCGGGGCGGGACGTCGGGATCCTCCGACGACACGCCGGAGCTTACTCGCACAGCCTTCGACAGTCGCGCGGATATCGGTGATGAGTTATCGGATGATAATACAGGGCTTGCCGCGGATACGACGGCAAGCTATCCGGAAGACGATACCGGCAGGGACGTTGAAACAACAAGACCCGAGGCAAGCGATTACACGTACGCCGATCTTTTGCAGGTCTATCCGTACAGGAACATACTGCCGCGCAGTCTTCCCGCCGGATTTACGGTGAGGAGCATCACCGTTGAGCCGTATGACAAAGAGCTTTCCAAGGTGACGGGCGTGACGGTCGAGCTCTTTTACGAGGCTGACGGCGCGTCTGATGATGAGTATCTGATCATAAAAGCCGAGCGCGTCGGATATCAGTTCAAGGATGACCATAAATATTTCACTCCGCGCGTCTTAAGCAACGGGATACAGTGGAAAGCCGAGGAACACGGAGACCTGCTGAAGCTTGTCAAGTATTATGATACGGACTTCGTATACGACGGATACAGGGTGAGCTTTCGGTACAAGGTCCCGGGAGACGCGCGGAACACGCCGAAGAAACCGGGCGAGGGAGCGATAGATCAACTGTCATATAACGGCAACGCCTTTTTGATAGTGGAGGGGGCGCAGCATTTATCCGATGACGGACTTTACGCGGCGGTCACGTCAGCCGCCTGCTTTGAAGACGTGGATATCACCGAGGATCCGGACGAGCCGGGCGCGGTGATCAACGGGGCGAACAGCGGATTTAAGATAGATATGTATATATCCGACGGGGAATTCTCGGTCGACAGACAGCTCAACGTCACGCTGACGCTTGAAAACAGGACGGACAAACCGATAGTTCTTTACAGACCCGACTATCAGGACGGGCTTCATGAGGATTTGAATCTCAGAGTTTTCAAAAATGATGATCCCGATATCGGCCCGTATGACATAGACATGCTCGGACACGGGTTCAGCGAAGCGATCTCGTATAATACGGTGATGCCCGGTGAGACGTACAGCCAGCCGATGCGTTTATCCTTTGCGCCGTACCTGTTCGATCCGCGCTGTACGCGTGAGAGTCTGTGCGGACAGTACACGTTCGAGGTGGTCGCGAACATCGTTGACGACGACGTACCGAAAGGCATAAAGAGCGTGAGGTTCGCGTTCAGCGCTGAGATCCGGTGACAGGAATCTGCCGCGGAGCGGCAATTCGGCTGCGAAGCAATTCAGCTGAAAGACAGGCGGGAAAGCTGAATTCGGCTTACGCCGAGCTGAATTTGCCCTTACGGGCAAGCTGAATTCGATCCTGCGGTCGGGTTGGATTGACCGGCGCGTTCCTTCAGTCTGCCTATCTTAAGACTGATGCATTTTATCATCACGACGTGCATGACGACAAGGAGCACTGCGGCGGTGAGACACGCACCGGTGATCGCGTGTGTTTTTCCGTGACAGCTGACCGTCGCTATATCCGTTTGCATGAATTCTTTTATCTGTTTCGTTTTCATATCCGACCTCCGTTTTTTTGATATTATGCTCAGATGCGCGTGATCATATACGCGCATTTTTTTATTTTGTCCGAAAAATTTTGAAAATATAGGTTTACAAAACGTGATTTATGATATATAATGGACTGTGATCATATTATCGGGAGTTTAATGCTTTGGAAAACAAGCTTGCAAAACTGAGTAAGAGCATGCACGGCGCGGTCGAAAAAGCCGACAGAACGGCCGACCTCATAGACCGCATAGCCGAGGGCGTGCTTGACGTCAAAGGCGACGTCAGATCGATAATGGAACGTGACCCGGCGGCGTCCAGCGCGGCGGAGGTCATATTCCTTTATTCCGGCTTCCACGCGGTGGCGGCGTACCGGATCGCCCACAGACTTGACGAAAAGGGACATAAATTCGCGGCGAGGGCTATAAGTCAGGCGGCGAAGTTCTTTACGGATATCGAGATACATCCGTCGGCGAAGATCGGAAAACGGCTGTTTATCGACCACGGCGCGGGCGTCGTGATAGGTGAGACCGCGGAGATCGGAGACGACTGTACGATCTACCAGGGCGCGACTCTCGGCGGCACCGGAAAGCACGTCGGCAAGCGCCATCCCACGCTCGGCAACAACGTGATGGTAGGCGCCGGAGCAAAGGTGCTCGGACCGTTCAAGGTCGGAGACAATACGAAGATCGCGGCGGGCGCCGTCGTCCTGAACGAGATCCCCGCGGACAGCACGGCGGTCGGTATGCCGGCGCGCGTCGTCCGGAAGCAGGGTGTAAAACAGGAGGACGCGGGCTGCGGCGGCGACCTTGACCAGATACACATCCCGGACCCCGTCGCCCAGGAGCTGTGCCGGCTGAGATGCCGCATCGAAGAGCTTGAGCGGCGGCTTGACGAAAAGGAAAAAGACAAAGGAAGTGAATGAAATGCAGTTATACAACAGTCTGACTCACAAAAAAGAAGAATTCTACACGAACGAGCCCGGAAAGGTGAAGATTTATACCTGCGGGCCGACAGTCTACCACTTTGCGCATATAGGCAACCTCCGCACGTACATAATGGAGGACGTTCTCGTACGCTATCTCGGATTTTTGGGATACGATGTCCTGCGCGTCATGAACATAACCGACGTCGGACACCTTTCCTCCGACGCGGATACAGGCGAGGACAAGATGCTCAAGGGCGCGAAGCGCGAGCACAAGACCGTCATGGAGATAGCCGACTTTTACACAAAGGCGTTTTTCTCCGACGCGGACAAGCTCAATATAAAGCGCCCCGACGTGACGCAGCCCGCTACCGGATGCATCACCGAGTTCATCGACATGATCTCGGCTCTGCTTGAAAAGGGTTACGCGTATCAGGCGGGCGGAAACGTGTACTTTGACACGTCGAAGCTCGATAAATACTACGTCTTCGGCGAGCACGACGCGGAGGATCTTGAAGTAGGCGTGCGCGACGGAGTAGAGGCTGACGGGAACAAGCGCAATAAAGCGGACTTCGTTCTGTGGTTCACCAAATCGAAATTCGAGGATCAGGAGCTCAAATGGGACAGCCCGTGGGGCTACGGATATCCCGGCTGGCATATAGAGTGCTCCGCGATCTCGCTCAAGTACTGCGGCGAATATCTCGATATCCACTGCGGCGGCATCGACAACCAGTTCCCGCACCATACGAACGAAATAGCGCAGTCCGAATCTTATCTCGGACATAAATGGTGCAACTTCTGGTTCCACGTGCTGCATCTCAATACGGCATCCGGCAAAATGAGCAAATCGTCCGGCAAGTTCCTGACGCTGTCGGTGCTTGAGGAGCAGGGGATCGATCCGCTCGCGTACAGATATTTCTGCCTCAATTCCCATTACAGAAAAAATCTCGTCTACTCGGAAGAGGCGCTTGAAAACGCCGCGAAGGCTTACAAAAAGCTGAGACAGAGATGCGCCGCGCTGAAGGATGAAGGCGAGATATCGGCAGAGGCGCTCGAAGGCTTCAGATCAAAATTCAAAGAAGCGCTCGACAACGACATGAACACGTCGCTCGCGCTCACCGCGGTATACGACGTGCTCAAGGCCGACGAAAACGACGCGACGAAGCGCGCCGCCGTCGCCGATATGGACACCGTGCTTTGCCTCGATCTTCTGACCCCGTATCCCGAGGAGAAGAAGGAAGAGGAGGAGGGTGATCCCGCGATACTCGCGAAAATAGCCGAGCGCGCCGCCGCGAAGAAGGCGAAGGATTACGCAAGAGCGGACGCCATAAGAGCCGAGCTTGCCGCCGAGGGAATAACGCTTATCGACACACCTCAGGGAACGACGTACAAGAGAGGCTGACATGATAAAGAACGCGATAACGAAGAGATATCCTCTTTCAAAAGAAAAGAAGCTCCATACCTTCGCCGTAAACGCGGAGGGATTTTACGCGCGTGAAAATACTGTTAATGCGGAATTCGTAACTGAATTCCGCAATACTCCTTTTAAGGGATATTACGAAGGCTCGGGCTGCGTACAGGGAACGTGCGAGACAACGGCGGCGGGTAAGGTAAGATCCGTCCGCCGCGATTACGATCCGCCGATAGATATATCCGGCTATTCCGTGATGACCGTCGCGACGGACGTCACGCGCTTCGCCCCGGGCGACGAATACCGCGCCGTCCTCCGTCTTTATTCCGATAAGGGCGTTTTCGAGGGCGAGGCTCCGATCCTCGCCGAATGCTGGAACACCACGGCGTTCACGATAGGCGGCTTTGAAGGCGCAGACTCGGTCAAAGCGATCGAGATCGGCGTAAGGAACGACGGCGACGAAGACTGGGGCGGACTTTATCAGGTCGGTTCCGTCTCCGTCGGAGAGATCTGCGACTTCGCTTTCGAAGTTCCCGGCGCATGGAAGAGCTTTTCGTGCGAGGGCGGCGTAACGTCGTTTGACGGCGGCTTGAAATTCAGCTTTGAAGACGGCGGGAGCATCACCTCGCCGTACTTCCCCGACGCTCACAATACAAAATACAACGCGCCGCTGCAGCTTCGCAACACGCTGTTCTTCGTTCTGAAGAACGACAGCGACTGCCGTTCCGCGCGTCTGTGGTTCGTCACGGATAAAGACGGAAAATACACCTTTGACAAAAGCAAGCTTTTCAGGATAGAGCCGCACAGCGGCTTCAAAGCGTACTTCTTCAATCTGTCCGACGTGCCGACGGCAAAGGACAGGCTCGCCGGTTTCCGGCTCGAGCTGTTGGGCGGCAAAGGCAGCGTGACGGTGAAGAGAGTGACGCCGGAGGAAGAGGCGCCCATATATCCCTACGCGGGCGACATCGTATCCTGCACGGCGGACAGGGAGACGGTGACGGCAAAGATACGGCTCGACCGTCCGGGCCGTCTGCGCGTATACGAGACGTTCATGTATAACGTCGAGGACGACGTGAAAGGCCTTACCGTCCTGTACGACGGAGAGGGCGCGCCCGGCGAAAACACGGCGGCGTTCCCGTTTATGCGCGGCACCCTCACCCGTCTCACGTCTCAGTTCCTTGCGACGGTGACGGACGGCGACGGCGAGGTGTTCGTATCGCCGAGATTCTATATCGAAAACTACCGTGATTTTGCGGAAAACCCGTATCATTTCGATCTGCCGGACTATAAGGTCTCGGTGCTTGATTACGGCGCGAAAGCCGACGCTTTCACGGACGATACTGACGCGATCCAGGCGGCGATAGACGACGTGAACGGTCACGGCGGCGGTACCGTAGTCATCCCTTTCCGCAATACCGGCAGATATATAATCACGAACATTATGATGAAGTCGAACGTGGAGCTGCATATCTGCGATGGCGCGATGCTGTGGCAGTCTCAGACGGACAGCGACTATAAATACGAGGTCTTCTACGGTCACGACGTGCCGATGCGCGACATCAACTGGACGCACGCGCTCCACGTGGCGACGTATCCGCTCATCTTCGCGCGCTGCTGCAAAAACGTGAAGATCACGGGGCGCGGAAAGATCCGCAGCATGGACACCGGCAGCGAAGAGAAGAGGATCGGCTGGTACCCGAACAACTGTCAGGACCGCATACACTGCATAAGCGTTGCGTTCATAGCCTGCGAAAACTACGAGGTAAGCGATATCGAGATCGTCAGAGCGAACAACTACCACACCGATTTCAGCGCGAGTAAAAACGGATATATCGCCAACGTAAAGCTGCACGAGGTCAAATGCGTCTCGGGCGACGGCTTCAGCTTTTCGCGCGGCGCGAATCACGTCAAGGTCGAGCGTTGCTTCTTCGAATCGAACGACGACGCGATAGTCATGACGAGCTCCTATAACGACCCGCGCGGCATCAAATGGTGGTGGGCTACGCCCGGCGCCGTCAACGGCCCGCATCATATAGAGGTCGCGCACTGCTACCTCAATTCCGGCGGCGGCAAGGCGATCTGCTTCATAACGTGGGGTACCGACGACCCGATCCCGGAGCGTACCGAGATTCACGATATTAACGTATACGACTGCGTGCTTCAGGGCGGCTACGCCGTCGGCACGTGGCCCGATAACCCATACAACGGAAAAATGCCGTTCGACAACACGGAAACAGACGACTGGTCGCCCGTTAAGAACGTGCGTATATTCAATAACGAATACCGATCCCCGACGGATCTGCTCTGTATAAAACCGACGAATTTCCTCTCCGACACGCCGATCCGCTCCGCCTCGTATTTCCAGAATTCGGATCTTTCGCTCGGACGCACGTTCTGGACGGAGGAGGGCGATATCTGGTTCGGTGACGGATACGCCGTGACAGGAGCCGGCAGGCTCTATCAGGGCCTGTGGCTTGACGCGGGCGAGCATACGCTCACCGTTGAAGTGAGCGGCAGGGGACGCGTCTTCTGTGAGGACGCGCTGACACGCTCGACCGTCGCCGAGGATGAATTCTTCTCGGCGGACAGAGCGGAGAAGACGTTGAAATTCACGGTCTCCGTATCCGGCACTTACGCGCTCGGAATTTTCGGCGGCACGATATATAACGCCCGGGTGGAATAAGGAGGACAGCAATGAAAAAGATCGCTTTGCTTTTATCCGCGCTCATGATCGCGACGGCACTCTGCGTCTGTGCCTGCGCGGAGGAGAAGACAGTGTTCGAATCACGCGTAGACTTTTCCGATCTCGGTGATAAGGAGACGTTCGTGGGATACGCCGGATTCGGTTCCGACTGGGAACCGGTAAGAGCGCTTCAGAACGACGGCTTCGACGGTCAGGGAGATAACGGTACGCTTCATTTCGGGCCTTTCACACAGCTTACGTCGACTCACAGGCTCACGGGGGCGTATGAGTTTTCGGTCGATCTGAGAGTGCCGGACAACCAGTTCTTCGGAATTTTCGTCCGTTCCACGGACGAGCCTCTGAACGGCACGCCGTATTATGAACACGACGGCACGAAAAACGACGGCGGAGACGATAACGAATGCATCGGTGCGACGGGAATCTACGTGATCCCGCGCGGCGATAAGATCCTGCTTTGCGTGAAGACCGCGGACGGCGGTAAGCCGAAGGGCATAGGCACGGATAAGACGCTTTTTGAAACGGGACACGATATATCGGCGGAAACGACGCCGCTCCGCTTTGAGGACGACGGCGCGAAAGTCGCCGTTTACGTCGGCGGAGACCTCGTCTGCACCGTTGAAATGACGGAAAGATCCGAAAACGATCTTATGTCACAGCATCCCGTGTTCACACGCGCACGTATAACAGACGCGAACGGCGCAGAGGTCAAAACCGTTGACGGCTGCCGCATAAGTGCGGATCATTCGACCGTCGCGTTCGGTATGCGCATCAATTCCGCAAACGTCGATAATATCGTTCTGAGGGAATTCGAACGTTCCCCGGAGGAGACGAAGGCTCCGCTCGGCATACGGCGCGTGGATATAAAATGTCAACCGGAAAAATCGGAATATCTGATCGGAGAAGAGCTGGATCTGTCGGATACTTTCCTTGAAGTGACGTATGAAAACGGCGTGAAGGAGGACGTCCGCGTGACCGCGGATATGATCTCGGGCTTTGACAGCTCGACGCCGGGCGCTCGCGTCATAACCGTGAGATACGGCGAGACCTCAGCCGCGTATTCCGTCTATATAGTGGAGGAATACGGACAGTCCACACGCGAAGTCACGACCGCGCTTGAGATAGATACGACGCCGGAGGAGGAACAGAAGACGCAGAGCGGCGGAGCGAAGCCGGTGATGATAGCCGCCGCCGCGGTCGCCGCCGTCATATTCGGCGTGCTCATATTCGCGGTGATCCGCGGTAAAAAGGGAGGAAAACAATGAAGAAAGCGTTTTGCGCACTGCTCGCCCTGCTGACTCTTCTTCTGACAGCCTGCAGCGGGAAAAACAGCGATACGGAGACCATACCCGAGGATACGATCCCGGAAACGCACATAACGGAGGATGATACCGTGTATATCGACGCGAAGGACTATTACAATAACGGAAATTCGAACAGTTACGTCGTCGGCATCGACAAGCTCGGACGCACATTCGACGCCTCGGTCCCGAAGACGGATAAAAAAAGACAGGTCGGAATATTCTATTTTCTGACACTCGGACAGCATCCGAACAAGTATTCAAACAAGATCTACGATACTCAGGAGATACTGAAGCTTGAAAACGGGCTCGATCTCATGTTCTCGCTTGACGCGCTCGATGAGAATATCGCCCCCGCCGGCGCCGCGTATTTCTGGGGACAGCCGCTGTACGGCTATTACAACAGCACTGACGTCTGGGTCATAAGACGTCACCTTCAGCTGCTTGCGATGGCGGGCGTCGACTATCTCTGCTTCGACGTGACGAACGCCGTCACCTACGACGCCGTGTATCCTTTGATAATGCAGCAGATCTGCGAGCTTAAGGCTGAGGGATACGAGAATATCCCGCAGACCGTCTTCTATACGCATTCCTACTCCACCGTCATAATAAACAAGCTCTACAACGATCTTTATTCAAAAGGGCTGTATAAGGACGCGTGGTATTACTACGAAGGCAAGCCTCTGATCGTCGGCTACACGAACGTGAAGCGCGATATAAAGGCTACGGAATCCGCCTCATATTCACCGGAAAAGCTCTCGGACGAGATACGCGATTTCTTCTCGTTCAAGCTTCCCGAATGGCCGAGCGAATATACGACCTATAAAAACAGTCTGCCGTGGATAGAATGGCAGTATCCGTCGCCCGTACACGGAGACGTGATAAACGTTGCCGTGGCGTCTCACCCGGCGGTGCCGATGTCCGCCTCGCTCACTCAGGGCGCGCTGAACTTCGGCAGAGGCTGGTCCGTGACTGAGGAGCGCAACATAACGGAGGATTCGGCAAAGGGAACGTATTTCCAGAGCTGCTGGGACAAGGCGATAGAAGCCGATACCGATATGGTGTTCGTGACCGGATGGAACGAATGGGTCGCAACGAAATTCGAGTATAACGGCGAATACGCGCTCGTCGACCAGTGCAACGACGAATTCTCACGCGATACCGAGATGACGCGCGGAGACTTTGAGGATAATTTCTATCTGCAGCTGTGCGACAATATCAGAAGATACAAAAACACACCGGTAGGCGGCGCCCGCGTGAAGACCGCGGTCGAAAACATACCGATGATCGAGGATACGACGGAGTGGAACAAGGTAAAAGCCGTTTTCAAAACCGTCGGGCGCGATAACAGCGCAAGAGCGAGCGTCGGCGCCATACCGTCGATCAGCTATACCCAGGCGCCCGCAAGGAACAATATATACGAGCTCCGCGTCACGGAGAGCGAGGATCACCTGTTCTTCTATATCAAGACCGACGACGTCATAGCGCAGCGTGAAGACGGTGATACCGGCTGGATGAACATATTCGTCGGAGTCGGAGAGCTTGCGGACAAGGGCTGGTGCGGATACGAGTACGTGATAAACCGGAACGCAAAGGACGGAAAGACAGACGTGCAGAAGCTTTCCGCGGATTTCAAGGGAGAGGAGACCGGGCGCGGCGTTTATTATATGTCCGGCAATATCCTTCAGGTCAAGGTGCCGAAATCCGCGCTCGGCATCACCGGACGCGCGAGCATATATTTCAAGGTCGCCGACGGGATCGATCATCCCGAAGACATCATGGACTATTACGTTTCCGGCAGAAGCGTCCCGATGGGACGGCTGAGTTACAGATATATCGGCTGAGAACAAAAAAATACGCACCGTATAAAAAAGCGCTCCCTTCCCGTAAAAGGAAGGGAGCGCGCGTTTTATATCGTTTCCGGTATAAGATCTGATCATTCGCCGATTCGGGTTGAACTGACACTCAGCCCGTCCGGAGTAAAGCCGAAAATCCCGACGCCATCCTTGTTCGTATAAAGTTCATGCTTAACAATTTCAAAGCCGATAACAAGATGTTTTCCGTTTGCCATTTCCCATTCATAGAGGACCCCGCCCGATCCGACGTATTGCTGAGGCAATCCGATACGGTCGATGACGTCCGTGAACGTCATCCCTTTATCGATCGATCCGGCGTCTTTTTCCGATACGCCGCGACCCCTCCGGATTCATCTACATATTTCGGAGCTTGATCTCACGACCCGCCCCGGATTTTATTCGCTCCAAAATCTGTTTATTTGGCGGTTACGAAGAAGAGTTATTACTACAGCTA
>CACYWW010000011.1 GCA_902778145.1 uncultured Ruminococcus sp. | reverse complement strand
ATAACTTCTGGCCATATCAAAACCTCCTACGGTATTTTTTCTTCATTATACCATAGGAGGTTCTTTTTTTCAATGTCCGTTTTTAACGGTTCTGTTCACTTACCTCAGCCGGTTTTTATTTACTGTCCTTCAGAGCACCTTGCCTTCGCGGTGCTCTTTTGTATTGCGGCGTGATCACGCTTTTTTTATCCAGATCTTCATATCCGCCTCGCCCCGGTTGGCGAAGGCGTGGTACGGGATCATGAAAAGCGGAGAGGGGGACGCGGGCACGGTGACAGCCGGAAGACCGAAGGGCCCTTTGACGACGTTCATTTCGCCGTCAGTGATCACGGCTTCATCAAGATCCTTGTTGTCGACGCCTTCCGCGCACATCACAAACGGGCCGTACGTCACGGCGCAAAGACCCTTGTCGGCGTTGACGCGTCTGTCGGCGGATCTGAGCTCCGGCTCGATGATCAGTCTGAGGGTGATCTTGTCTTCGGGTGAGGCTTTTATTTTCAGATACCCGTTTACGGGCGCTTCGTTTACCGCCCTGCCGTTCTTTTCAAGCGAATATTCACGGCACCAGCCGGGAACTCTGACGTTAAGCTCCGTATCGGCGGATACGGTGATGTCGACTCTGCCGTCGAACGGATAATCCGTCCGCTGACAGACCTTCACGCCGTTCACGTCGGCGTCGGAATCCATAAACTGCTCGACGTATATACCGTTTTTGTCGTATCTGTACAGAAAATCGCCGATCGACGGGATGAACCTCGTGACGTTGGGAGGACAGCAGGAGCAGCTGAAGACCTTCACGCGCTGCGTTATCGGGAAGTGTACGCCCGGACGCGTCAGCCGTTTTTTCAGATCTATCTCCTGCGCGTTCTCGTAGAAGAACGACGTGCCGTCGAGCGAGAGACCGGAGAGAAAACCGTTGTATATGACGCGCTCGGCGACGTCCGCGTATTTCGAGTCGCTGTCAAGACACGCCATGCGGTGCGCGAACAAAGCGAGCGAGAGCGCCGCGCACGTTTCGGCGTACGCCGTATCGTTCGGGAGCTTGTAGTCCTCCTCGAATCGCTCGCCGTAAGACTGCGAGCCTATCGCGCCGGTTATATACATTTTCTTCTTTGCTATGTTGTCAAAAATGCTCTTGCAGGCGCGGGCAAGCGCCCTGTCGCCTCTGCGCTTCGCAACGTCCGCCATCGCGCAGTAGAAGTAGCAGGCGCGGACGCAGTGGCCCCACGCCGTGAGCTGTTCGCGGGCAGGCAGATGATCCTGACTGTAGTTGCTGTGCAGGCTGTCCTTGCCGGGCTTGCCGCCCGTGGCGCGTTTGTTGACGAAGAACTGTGCGAGATTGAGCCATTTCTCCTCACCCGTGTGATCGTAAAGCTTCACGAGCGCAAGCTCTATCTCCTCGTGCCCTGGTGAGCTGAACGACGCGCTCTGCTCATCCATGAAAACGCGCTTTACAAGCTCCATATAGTCCTTCATGAGCGACAGGAATTTGCCCTTTCCGGTCGCTTTTTCATACGCTATCGCCGCCTCGAGCAGGTGGCCCGCGCAGTAAAGCTCGTGACAGTCACGGTCGGTGAAGATCTTATCCGGCGCTATCTGCTGAAAATATATGTTGAAGTAGCCCTTGTACGGCCCATCCTTGATCCTGCCGCGCTCTATGCAGTCGACGAGATGATCCACGCGCGCCTCTTCCTCCGGCATCCGCTCCTTTTCCGTCAGATACGCGACGGATTCGATCCATTTCGCAACGTCGGAATCCCAGAAATAGTGAGGCTGATCCGGATCGCCCGGCTTGTAGTCCATTTCGAACGCCCCGATACGCCCGGTCTCGCTGAATCTGTCGTAAACGCTGTCAAGCGTCACGGAACGTACGAGCTTTTGCTTTTCAGCCCAGAATCCGCGGTTTATCACCGTCTTTTCAAATGACACGTATTCGCTCATATAGTCCTCCTGAGTATTTCCGCCGCCTCCTTCAGGCTGTATTCTCCCGAAAACAGGCTCGACAATCCGCAGACGAGCGCGTTTGCGCCCGCCGCCTTCATTTTTTCGGCGTTTTCAAAGCTGACGTTGCCGTCCGCCTCTATGATGATCCCGCCGCCGAACGCGTCGCGCGCACGCTTTATCTTGCCGACGGCAGCCGGGATCAGCTTCTGTCCCGCGTATCCCGGGTCAACGGTCATGATGAGAAGCCCTTCAAAGCAGTCGATTATATCCTCGCAGACGGAGAGCGGCGTCTCCGGATCGAGCGCGAGCAGAGGCTTCGCGCCGAGCGCGGCGATCTTTGCCGCGGTACGAGCCGGGTGACGGTCCGTTTCGTAGTGGACGCTCACCCAGTCGCCCTCTCTTATCGGGAAGAAGCCGAGCTTATCCCCGGGCGATTCTATCATCAGATGAAAGTCGAGCGGGATGTCGAATTCGGCTCTTATCGCCTCTATGAGCGACGTGCCGAGCTGTATGTTCGGCACGAAGCAGCCGTCCATCACGTCGATGTGAAGCAGATCGGCGCCGGCTTCCTCAAGTGCCTTTATACCGTCGTACAGGCGGAGCTGATCCGCGCACATGAGCGACGGGCAGATGTATATCTTATCCATATGAAAGACTTCAGATATTGAGCTTCGTCACGATGTGGATGACCGCGCACAGAAGCGCCTGATACGCAAGCACGTGCAGTGCGCTGATCGAGCCGTACGTCTTCGTCCAGATGAGCACGACGCTGAACAGCAGTCCTATGACCATCGCAAGGAAGCAGATGACCATGTTTATCTTTGACGAATAGACGGTCTTGTCGCAGAGCATGAGCGTGCGGAGCAGAGCCTTCACGCTGTTCTTTGAAACGATCGCGCCGTTGCTGCTCTTGCTGACTTCCTTCCTGCGCTCGTACTCACGCGATCTCACTATCCTGCAGTGATATATCTCCGTGTCGAGCCTGTTCTTGATGAGTCCCGTGTCTATGTTCGGGTCGAGCGTGCGTATCGCCACGCAGCGCGTCGACGTCGAAAGCTGTTTGATCACAGAGACGAAATCCTTATCCATCTCGTATTCTATGTAGAACTTGGCGCACACGATGTCGTTTATGATCATGTACATTATGCGGCTCTTGTCGTTTTTGTCGTACTGCCTGTCGTCCGCCGTGTACTTCGGATCGAGCTTGCCGCCCATGTATCCGGCGGAGCCGAGATAGACCTTCTGTGAGTCGACTGTCGCCTCGATACCTCCCTCCACCGCGTTTTCTATTGTAACGCTGTTGGAGAATTCCTTGTATTCACGCGCGGCGTTCTCACAGATAGTGAGCAGCGGCCCGCCGATCTTGCGGAACAGGCTCGTGAGCACATACATGATGTGATCCATACGGCTGTCGTTGTAAAGCCGCACGGACGTTATCTTGTCAAGCGACGGCGGGAATACGTCGCTGTCCTCGAAGGTGACTACGGAAGCGTCGGCGTATTCCTCGGCTGCCGCCTCGCTTATCACGCAGCTGTCGTCATCCGACGTGCGCTTCGCGCAGGAGTACGACGGCAGCGTTATCGCCGCAAAGACCGCGGCGGGCATGCAAAGGGCGGACGCGGTGTACGCCGCGTTTATCGCCGAGCCTATATCGCGGCGGAATATCAGCACTAAGGCGAGCACTCCGGCGAAAATGAGCGCGAGTATCGGGAACATCAGATTGACGTAGCCCTTCGACGAGCCGCTCTTCAGGTTGGAGCCCATGAAGCCGCGGATGAAATTCGTCTTTGAGATGCGGAGCATCGTCGGATTTTCGGGCACATAGTCGTAGAATTCGTTCTCCTCAACGGAGTTTTTGCGTGGAGAATAAGACTCCATCACGAATTTCTGCTTGTCTTTGGAGTACGAGACGATCCTGAAGTTGAGCGTATCGCGCTTGACGCATCGAAGCTCCGCATTGATCATGAGGACTACGCAGAGCGCCGACGCCGACATAACGGGATGAGGCGACGGCTGCGCCGTGAACGCCGCGATCAGACCGTACACGAACGTGAAGATCACCGCCAGCGCACCGAGCGACGACGGCGTGGCTTTTCCGGAGAAAATGCCCTTGAGCCCGGAGATTATATATTTGAGGGCGAACAAGGAGCAGAGCGCGAAAAGCTGAAGATCGATGAGGATGAAGACAGCCGGATTGTTCACGGGTGAGCAGAAATACGGGAATTTGTCAGGTGAAAGCGAGAAGCATTCATACAAAAACACAAGCGCGGCGAACACGGCTGACAGCGCGAGCGACACCTTTGTCGTCTGGTATTTGCGTTTATACGCGTCAAGGAACATCCTTTTCTGGTCGTATGAAGTGAATTCGTCGTAGTTCCGTTCTCTTCCGTCAGATTTTTCCTCCTCGGCATCGTCCTCCGGAAGCTCGCTTTCGCTCAGCCCGGGTATATCGGCAAATGAAGCAACGGGCTTTTTCGCCGGTTTTTCCGGCATCTCGCCGAAGGCGTCCATTATCGCCTCATCGGAGGAGGTGTAGCCGTCCTCGCCGTCTCCGTGCATATCGGAGAAGAGAGTGTCGAAGCCGGCTATGTCGTCGGGAAGCGCATCATCCTCTATGGGCGTTTCGTCGGGCTTTTCGGAAGGCCTCGCCGGTGCGAACTTTCTTGTCGCGTCCGTGACGGGCGCTTCCGGCTCAGGTTCGAGCGCGTTTTTGACGAACGGGCTGTCGTATCCGTCGTCGTCAACGGGTACGTCATCCGCCTCGTCCCGCTCCGGGATGATGTCTGTGATATCGACCGCTGCATCGTCAAGGCTCGACGTCGCTTGCGTTATTATCACGCCGAGCTCGTCGTCAGCCGGCGTTTTTCCGGTCTCTTCTTTTACCGTATCGTCGTCGGGAAGTATGATCGTCCGATCGTTTTCATCGGGTTTGGCGTCATCAACAGGCTCGGGTTCGGGTTCAGGCTCGGGTTCCGGCTCGGGCTCGGGTTCCGGCTCGGGCTCGGGTTCCGGTTCGGGTTCCGGCTCGGGTTCAGGTTCGGTCTCGGGAGCGGTCGACGCCTTTACGTCGTCGGGCTCCGAGAACATATCGCCGATCTCTTCGGCAAATTCGGAAAGCTCGTCGTCCGTAAGCTCGCCCTTTTTTTCCTGCACCGGGATGATGATATCGTCCGGCTCGCCGTCCTTTTGCCTGTTTTTCTTTTTGTCGCGGCGTTTTTTGCGGTCCTTTTTGCGGGTCTTCTTTTCTTCCTCCGCGTCAAAGAACTCGTCGAGCATACGGACCTTTTCGGACATGGATCCGGAGGCGTACGCTTCCGCGGGCTTCTTTTCCACCGCGTTATCGACAGGCGCGGCGTCATCGGACGGCGCGTCCTCCCGCTTTATCTCCTCGGAAGGGATAGGCGAGGTATCGTCCTCGTCGATATCAAGCACGAGCTTGAGCTGTTTTACGAGGTCGTCTACCGACATATCGTTTTTATTCTTGTTTTCCATGTGAGCCTGCCTTTCATTGAGAGTTTCTGACATTTGCCGCATATGACAGTATTACCGCGGCGGCGCACGATACGTTGAGTGAATTTATCTTGCCGAACATCGGTATGCTTACGGTGTAGTCGCACTGTTCGCGGACTATACGTGAGACGCCGTCGCCCTCCGAACCGAAGACGAATGCCGCCGCGCGGTCAAGAGGCGCTTTATATATGCTTTCGCCGTCGGCTTCGGCGGCGTAGCACCAGACGCCGCGCTCCTTGAGCTCGCGCAGACACGCGGCGATGTTCGGTACCTTGACGACCGGCACGAACGAAAGCGCGCCGGCGGAGGCCTTTGCCGCGACTGAGCCGAGCGTTGCCGAGTGGCGTTTCGGTATAATAAGCCCGTGAACGCCCGCGCACTCGCAGCAGCGGAGCAGGGCGCCGAGATTGTGCGGATCCTCTATGCCGTCTGCAACGGCGATGAACGGCGCCTTGCCTTCATCCTCGGCTTTTTTGAATATATCGTCGAGCTCCGCGTACTCAACGGCCGAGGCGTACGCGCAGACGCCCTGATGGACGCCGCCCGCGCAGAGCCTGTCGAGCTTTTGCTTCTCGGCGTCGATGACCGGGACGCCGAGCGACTTTGCCGTCGCCGCTATCGTTGTTATGGAGCCCTCGCGCTGGCCGCGCTGTATCAGGATCTTATCCACGGTCCTGCCGGATCTGAGAAGCTCCGCCACGGCGTTCCTGCCGAAGATCAGATTTTCATCCGGTTCTTTTTCGTTTTCAAAACGTCTTTTTTCTGACATATGACACCTTCTTTACCGAAGCTGATTTCTTATTATCTTGCCGGAGATGGTCTTCGGCAGCGAATCGCGGAACTCCACTATGCGCGGATATTTATAAGGCGCCGTGTGTTCCTTGACGTATTTCTGTATCTCTTTTTTGAGCTCGTCCGTGCCTTCCTTGCCTTTGACAAGGACGACGACCGCTTTTATTATCTGTCCGCGTATGTCGTCAGGCACCGCGGTGACGCCGCATTCGAGCACGTACGGAAGCTCCATTATCACGCTCTCTATCTCGAACGGGCCTATGCGGTAGCCGGACGATTTGATCACGTCGTCAACGCGGCCCACGTACCAGAGATATCCGCTCTCGTCGCGCCACGCGGTGTCGCCCGTGTGGTAAACGCCGCCTCTGAACGCCGCGGCGGTCTTTTCGGGATCCTTGTAGTATCCGCGGAAGAGCCCGCACGGTGTGCCGCGGTCGAGCTTTATGACGATCTCACCGGTCTCGCCTATCGGGACGCTGCTGCCGTCCGGGTCGACGACGTCCACGTCGTACAGCGGGCTCGGCTTGCCCATGGCGCCGACCCTCGGAGTCGTGCCGGCGAGATTGCAGACGGAAAGCGTCGTCTCCGTCTGACCGAAGCCCTCCATTATCGAAAGTCCCGTTGCGCGCTTCCACTGCTCGAAGACCTCCGGGTTCAGCGCCTCGCCCGCCGTGCAGGTATATTCGAGAGAGGAAAGATCGTATTTCGAAAGATCCTCTTTTATGAAGAACCTGAACATCGTCGGCGGCGCACAGAACGTCGTTATATGATATTTCGCAAACAGCGGAAGTATGTCGTCCGCATGGAAGCGGTCGAAGTCGTACGTGAATATCGGAGCCTCCGACATCCACTGACCGTAATACTTGCCCCAGAGCGCTTTGCCCCAGCCGGTATCGGAGATCGTGAAGTGGAGCCCGTCGGGATTTACGTTGTGCCAGTATTTGCCGGTTATGTAATGGCCGAGCGCGTAGCGGTAGTCGTGCCACGCAAGCTTCGGATAGCCCGTAGTCCCCGAGGTGAAGAACATGAGCATCGGATCTTTGCCGCAGGGGGAATCGGGCCGGCGCTCATATACATCCGGGTATTTATCGTATTCGCCGTCGAAGTCGTACCAGCCGGGGCGGCTTCCGTGCGTCATTATCTTTATGATCCCGGGAAAGCCCTCCGCCGCCTGCTCCGCCTGCTCGGAAACGTCGCCGTCGCCGGTGCAGACTATCGCCTTTACGTCCGCAAGACCGAAGCGGTATTCAAAATCGTGCTTCATCAGCTGATTCGTCGCCGGTATCGCGACCGCTCCCATCTTGTGGAGCGCCGTGAGGACGAACCAGAACTGATAATGGCGCTTCATCACGAGCATCACCTTGTCTCCGCGCTTTATGCCGAGTGACTCAAGGTAATTCGCAGCCATCGCGGAACGGCGTTTGATATCGGAGAACGTGAAGCGGCGCTCCGTCTTGTCTGACGAAAGATGAAGCATGGCGAGCTTGTCGGGCGTGCGGTCGGCGATCGCGTCGACGATATCGAAGGCAAAGTTGAATTTGTCCTCGTTTTTGAAGGAGATCCCGTCGAGTATTCCTTCCTTGTCCATATGGACGTCGATGAATTTCGCCGCCGCCGGGCATTCGTAATTACGCGCCCTGCGCTGTGAGACGATCTTATCGAATTTATCCGGCTCCGTCCACTCGTTCTTTTTCAGGATTATGGCGTAGAACGTCGCGCCGCCCTCCGACAGGGCGACCATGCCGTGCGGGTTGGCGGAATCATAGTAAATACTGTCGCCGGGGTACAGGATCTCCGTGTGGTTTCCTATGCGGAATTTCATAACGCCGGTAAGCATGACGTCGAATTCCTGACCCTCGTGCGTGGAGGTGTGTATCTCGCCCTCCGCCGCCTCCTTTGAGTACGGCATCTCAACGAAGAACGGCTCCGCCGTCTTCTGCTTGAAAAGCGGCGCCATGTTTATGTATTTGAAGCCCTGACGGCGCGTTATCGGAAGTCCCTCTCCCGCGCGGGTCAGAGAATAGTTCGAAAGCGTGGGGCTCTCACCGCGGATAAGATCCGTCGGATCAACTCTCAGATGCTTCGCGCACTTATATATGAAGGTGAAGCTGAAGTCAGCCGTGCCTTCCTCATATTTTCCGTATTCTTCCTCCGTCGTATCTGTAAGAGCCGCCATATCAGCCACGGAGATCCCCATGATCTCACGGAGGGTGCGTATCCTTTGCGCGACCTCCTTCAGCTGTGTTCTCAGATCGGTTTTTTCCATATCGCTCCTGTTCCCGCTTTCATATCCGGATATGTATAATAATACAGTATAAATTCTATCACAAACGCCATGATTTGTCAAGCACAAGAATAAAAATAAAGTATTATTAAGGCGCCCGACCCGGCTGTCCGGAGATAGAAAAAAACCCGCTTTTGCGGGTTTTTCGGGTGTGGATCAGTCATTGTGGAAAACAACGCCTATGACGGACGAGTCGAAAGACTTTATCAGTCCGCAGCCTGCGTCTGTCAGCCCGCGTGAGCGCGCCTCTCTCCTCATTTCGTCCCACATGCTGTCATAGATCGCGTCTATTTTCTGCCTGTCAACGCGCAGAAGCGTTTCATTTATGCCTTTTTGATAGTTGTCAAACGCGCGCCGTGCTATCTCCTTTGCGCTGTCTGCCGTGAGATTGTTGTGGATGAAGTAATTGAATTCCGTCGCGGTGCAGACGGGGAGCGGGACGCGGGTCCTGATCTCGTGCGAGAGAAGGAGATCCTCCGTCGTCATGCCAAAGTAGTAATAAGTCAGGTAATCCTTGCTCCTGTCGGAGCTGACGGGATCGCCCCACGTCGTGTCGACGTAGCTGTATTTCCCGTCAAAGTTGACGAGACAGTAGTAATGCGGACCTGAGTGGCCCCTGCCCTTTACGGTGAAGGTCTGTATCCCGATCCTCTGCGCGAGGTACTGCGTCGCCCGCGCGTAGCCGATACAGATCGAGTATCCGTCGATCAGCGGGCCCGCCGCGCAGATGGCGCGGTATACCGCGTCGTTATATACGTCTTTTTCATAGTCTTCGTCCGCCCGGTCGTTATATCTTGTGCGGTTTATGATATATTCGTACAGGAAAAGGACGCGGTCGAACACGTCCGAGGCACGGTCGCCGACGGACGCGATGAAATCGGAATACGCAAGATCGAGCTCCCGCGCCATGCCGGCAGCCGTTTCGCGGTCGAAGGCGTATCTGAAGGTCAGCGTACCGGCGCTCACGTCGGCGCGCTCATCGAGATAAAACAGCTCCGGCGTGTCGAAAAACACGCACTCCCAGATATACGAGGGATCCGGGCTCTGCACCGTGACAGACGACGCGAAGCCGAGCGCCGCCTCAAGCACGGTATAATAATCGGCTTTCCCCGTGCTGTCGAGAGTCTGCCAGGCGTAGCGGGTCACGGTATTGTAATACGGCATACCGTCCTCGGGTATACGCGGCGAGAATTCTTCGGGCTCGTCAGACGGGACGTATGTCACGGTCTCGAACGTTTCCTCGGCGGTCGTATCTGTCCCGCCGACGCCCGTCAGAACGTAAATGATTTTTTTTACCGCGCCGCACGACGTCAGCGCGAGGCAGAGAAGAAGCGCGGTCACGGATAAAAGGATCTTTTTCATATCACATAAAAGCGCCCGGGGATCCCGGGCGCGCCTTCTTATTTTTCTATTTTTGTCTTGCCGCCCATATAAGGTCTGAGTACCTCGGGGATGTTGACTGAGCCGTCTTCATTCAGATTGTTTTCAATGAACGCGATCAGCATTCTCGGAGGAGCAACGACCGTGTTGTTCAGCGTATGAGGCAGATAAGTCTTGCCCTCGCCCTTTATCCTGATCCTGAGGCGTCTCGCCTGAGCGTCGCCGAGATTGGAGCAGGAGCCGACCTCAAAATATTTCTTCTGTCTCGGAGACCACGCCTCGACGTCAAGGCTCTTGACCTTCAGATCGGCAAGGTCGCCGGAGCAGCATTCGAGCGTGCGTACCGGTATGTCGAGCGTGCGGAACAGGTCTACCGTGTTCTGCCACAGCTTGTCGAACCACATCATGCTGTCCTCGGGACGGCAGATGACTATCATCTCCTGCTTCTCGAACTGGTGGATACGGTATATACCGCGCTCCTCTATGCCGTGGGCGCCCTTTTCTTTCCTGAAGCACGGCGAATAGCTCGTCAGCGTCAGCGGGAGCTGAGCCTCGGGAAGTATCTGATCTATATATCTGCCGATCATCGAGTGCTCGCTCGTGCCGATGAGGTACAGATCCTCGCCCTCTATCTTATACATCATCGCGTCCATCTCGGCAAAGCTCATGACGCCGGTGACGACGTTGGATCTGATCATGAACGGGGGTATGCAGTAGGTGAAGCCGCGGTCGATCATGAAGTCACGCGCGTAGGTGAGCACGGCGGAATGAAGCCTCGCTATGTCGCCCGTCAGATAGTAGAAGCCGTTTCCGGCGACGCGGCGCGCGCTGTCAAGGTCTATTCCGTCGAGCGCCTCAAGTATATCGGTGTGATACGGGATCTCGAAATCCGGGACCTTCGGCTCGCCATAGCGGGTGATCTCCACGTTCTCGGAGTCGTCCTTGCCTATCGGTACGGACGGATCGATGATATTCGGGATCTTCATCATGATGTTCTTTATTTTTTCGGAGCACTCCGCCTCAAGCTTTTCAAGCTCCGCGAGCCTGTTCGCGTTCGCGGTGACCTGCGCCTTGACGGCCTCGGCCTCCTCACGCTTGCCCTGACCCATGAGAGCGCCGATCTGCTTGGAGAGCTTGTTTCTTGAGGCTCTCAGCTCGTCTCCCTCGAGTATATACGATCTGTTCAGCTTGTCCAGCTCTATGACCTCGTCGACGAGGGGAAGCTTTTCATCCTGAAACTTGTTTTTTATGTTCTGCTTTACCGCTTCGGGATTTTCTCTTAAAAATTTGATGTCGATCATTGCGGAAGGATCCTTTCTGCATCTGAAATTTATGATAATTATACGCCGGGCGTACAATAAAATCAAGTATTTTTTGTTGTTTTTTTGTTTTTTGCGGTGTAAAAGTGCGTTATTCGACGTTTACGAGCAGCCACTGAGGCGCCTCGCCCTCGGTCTGACCTATGAAAACGTCGAGCTTTATCGGGAACCTGAATCTCACCTTGTCTTTTTCGTCGTAAAGCGTCTGCGTGTATTCGATGTGCGCGGAAACGAGCTGCTCGCTCCAGACCGTGAGATCAGTTACCTTCACGTCGAGGTTTCTGATGTGATCGTAGTTGTAATACCAGCGGTTGTCAAACGACGCGAGCGTGTCGTAAAGCTTCGTTTTGCTCCACAGATACTTTTTCATCTCCGCGAATTTGAACACACCGGCGACGAAGTCCGAATAAGAGAACGAAAGCTCCGACAGATACGGCAGTATCGTCTCCCCGTATTCATCCGCGGACGGAGTGAGAAATACCGTTTTGTCCGGATAGTTGACTCTGACGCAGTCCCTGCCGTCGATCAGCGCAGTGACCGCCGGACGGCTGAGAAGTCCCGTGATCTCGTAGTCCGCGCAGTCGGGCACCGAAAGCGACGCCGGGACGAAATCCGGAGTCTCAATCCGCGTCATGACCGGCGTCTCGGTGATGGGCTTGCCGTTCAGCGTGACGACCGCGTTTTCCGGAGCCTGAAACCTGAACGTGATCAGGGGCAGCACCGGAGATACCTTTTTCAGTGCGTACGTTTTTCTGCCGTCCTCACGGCGGGAGGAAGAAAGCTCGACCGCGGCGCTGAAGGCGCCTTTTTTCAGCCTGTAATTCAGCTCATCTGTCTTCTCGTACGCGTACCGGCCTTCCATCGAGTCGATGTAAGAGATGACGGAGTCTTCGCTTTCATATTTTCCGACGGTATAGGAAAGCACGCCGCGCACAGCGGATATGCCGTTTTTGTCAAGCTCGTATACGAGCGCGTCCATTATCTTTTCGGGCGTTGAATCGAGCGACGACGAGACGAACGTCCGCCCGGCGGAATGAGCCGATGACGCGGCGCCGATAAGCTCCGCCAGCCTTGACGGAAGTGAAGCCTCCGCGAGCTCCGCGGAATCGCGCTCCTCATATTCTCTCAGCTCCTCTGACAGCGCGCGGCTCTGCTCGGCGGCCTCGGCCTCGAGCCGATGAGTACGGCGATCCTCCTCCGCCGTCTGCTCGTATTTGCGAAGATTGATCGAAAGTATCACGAAAAAGCCGCAGATCAGCAGTATCACGACCGTTACGGCGAATATATAGATCTTCCAGAAAAGCGGCAGTTTTTTCATCTCACAATAAAACACGTCGGGAGTCCGCGGTAAAACAGCCCCCTGTTGACAAGCGAGCCCTTGTATACGAGCCCGGTGGAGTTTCCGCCGTCAAGGTTCGCGGCGTTGACGGCGCCGTATTCGAGCATTATTTCGATGAGATCGGCGTACGACGCGCCGAGTGATTCGGGACGTCTGCCGTCTATCGCGAGCAGAAGCACCGCGCCGTCGGCGCGCTGTCCTATCGCGGAGCGCGGGTTCAGACCGCTGCCCGAGCCCTTCACGGACGAAGCCTTGCCGTTCATCACGAGAACGGGACCGAAGGAGAGCGCGTCGCGTATGCCCGCGTCGAGCGCCTGCTTCCCGGTCATATTGCCTACTATCAGTATATTGTCGCTGTTGAAGCCTATGACGTCGTATTTTTTGCTCTGATCGCCCCAGACGAAATTCCCTTCGGTTATCACGAGCCCGATCGGGATCCCGCCGTCGCCCGTGCCGTTCTTGTCCTCAAAGCCGCCGCCGTTGAGCGCCGCGGTGGCGTTGTACGCCTTGGCGATCTGATGTATCGTTTTGCCGGGCGCACCGGCCGAGTAGTCTCCGCAGACGCCGACGAAAATGCGCGACGGATCGTACACGATCATCATTTTGCCCTTGAAGGTGGAGCCGGACACGTCGTGTATCTCGAGACCGTCTCCGTAGACGACGTTCTCCGCCTCGGGGAGCTTTACCGTCGTCTGCGGATAAGTTTCGGTGACGTACGGGTCGGTACTGTCGTCCCCTGTCACTCGCGGCATTTCCGCGTCGGTGTATCCGAACTCCGTTTCGCCGGGGAAATACACGTCTTCCGCGGCGGAGGTCTGCGGCTTTATTTTGATAAGGCCCGGATCTGATATGCCGGTATCGGCGATGACGGCGTTCTCGGCTAAGATCGAGTCTATCGCCTCCGGCGTGAAGTACCAGGTCGCGAGGAATTTCGCGGCGGACGTTTCAAGCATGGAGACGACGAACAGGTCGCGGGCGGTCTTTGACGGCCCGTAATTGATCACCGCCACGCCCGCGAAAACGAAGCAAACCAAAAGGCAAAGCGCAGTCAAAACACTCACGCCGATCCTGACGATCACCGTGGACGCTCTGAGCTTTGTCTTTGCCTTGTTTTTCATATTACTTTTTCAGCGCGATCGCCGCTTTGCAGTTTTCGGCTATGTTCGCGGCGGTGAGCCCGTAGTATTCGAGCAGCGGCGCGACCTTGCCGGATCTGCCGAATTCATCCTGTACACCCACTCTCAGCACCGGTACGGGAGTTTTGCCGCAGACGGCCTCACATACGGCGGATCCGAGACCGCCTATGACGTTGTGCTCCTCGGCAGTCACTATCGCGCCGGTCTTCGCCGCGTATCCGCGGATGAGCTCAACGTCGAGCGGCTTGATCGTGTGGATGTTTATGACCGCCGCGTCGATGCCGTCGTTCTTCAGAAGCTCGCGAGCCTCGAGCGCTATCGCGACCATGAAGCCGTTCGCGACGATCGTCACGTCGCTGCCGTCAGCCATCACGACGCCTTTGCCGAGCTCAAATTTATATTTATCGCGGTCGAAAAGCACGGGTGTCGCCGCGCGTCCGAAACGGAGATAAACGGGGCCGACGTATTCTATCGCGGCCTTGACGGCGGCTCTCGCCTCCGTCGCGTCCGCGGGGCAAATGACGGTCATGCCCGGGATCGTACGCATGACGGAGAAGTCCTCAAGGCACTGATGCGTCGCTCCGTCCTCGCCGACGGTTATGCCGCCGTGAGTCGCGCCGAGCTTGACGTTGAGGTGCGGATATCCGATGGAGTTCCTGATCTGTTCGAACGCGCGTCCCGCGAGGAACATCGCGAACGATGAGGCGAACGGGATGAGCCCGGTAGTGGAAAGACCCGCCGCGACGGATACCATGTTGCCCTCGGCTATCCCGCAGTCGAAATGTCTGTCCGGAAACGCCTTCTTGAACGTCGCCGTCTTTGTGGCGCCGGCAAGGTCCGCGTCGAGTACCACGAGCTTATCATATACGGCGCCGAATTCGGCAAGAGCCTCGCCGTACGCTTCTCTTGTTGCTTTCTTTTCACCCATTGTTATTCACCTCTTTATCTGTCAAGCGTCGAATCGAGCACTTTGTCGAGCGCCTCACGCAACTCCGACATGCCCTGATTGTACTGTTCCTCGTTCGGAGCGGCTCCGTGCCAGCTGACCTGGTTTTCCATGAACGACACGCCCTTGCCCTTGACCGTCTTCATGATGATGACGGAAGGCTTGCCCTTCGTTTCGAGGGCGTTGTTGACCGCGTCGTCGATCTGATCGAAATCGTGACCGTCTATCACCTGCACGTTCCAGCCGAAGGCTTTGAATTTCTCATCGATCGGGGTGGAATTCATGACGTCGACGATCCTGCCGTCTATCTGCAGACCGTTCCAGTCTACGAACACGCAGAGGTTGTCGAGCTTGTAGTGGGCGGAGAACATCGCCGCCTCCCAGATCTGACCCTCGTCGAGCTCACCGTCGCCGCAGACGGCGTAGACCCTGAAATCCTTGCCCTGATGCTTTGCGCCGAGCGCCATGCCGGCGGCGGCGGAAAGACCGAGTCCGAGAGAACCGGACGTCATGTCACAGCCGGGCGTGTGCTTCATATCGGGGTGACCCTGAAGGAAGCTGTTGATATTCCTGAAGCCCTTCAGCTCAGCCTTCGAGAAGAAGCCGCATTCGGCGAGTATCGCGTAGAGCGCCGGCGCCGTGTGGCCCTTTGACAGCACGAAACGGTCGCGGTCGGGATCGTCCGGATGGTTCGGATCCACACGGAGGACGTATTTATAAAGATAAGCCAGCACGTCCGCTATGGAGAGGGATCCGCCCGGATGACCGGAATTTGCGGAATATACCTCTGTCAGTATATCCATACGGACGTTCGCGGCAAGCCTTGCAGCAGCTTTTTTCTTCATTCCATTCATAATGAACTCCTTAATGTGTGTTATGGTCTTATTATACACGCAAATCTGTTTCAAGTCAACCTATAGGTTTTGCGTTTTGTTTCAAATGTGTAAATTATTCGCCTAATCTTATCAGAAGGACGGATATGTCCGCGGGCGAAACGCCCGATATGCGCGACGCCTCGCCGATGCTTCCGGGCTTCGCGGCGGAGAGCTTCGCCCTCGCCTCGAGCCTGAGTCCGTCGATCTTCGAGTAGTCAAGGTCGGCGGGGATGCGTTTCCCCTCGAGCCTGCGGCTCCTCTCCGCGGCGGAAAGCTGTTTTTTTATGTATCCGTCGTATTTGATCCTGATCTGAGCCTCGGAGATTATATCCCTGTCCTCGGTCTGTCCGGGGTCGAACGGCTTCAGAAGCGCGTACGTCACCTGCGGACGGCGCAGCAGATCCGCGATCCTGATGCCCTCCTCAATCGGCGCGGTGCCCGCCTGAACGAGCGCTTCGTTGAGCTGCGGGTCGACGTGAAGCGTCGTATTCTCCGCACGTTCGATCTCGCGTTCGATACGCGCCTGCTTGTCAAGGTATTTTTCCCATCTTTCGTCGTCTATCAGTCCGACGCGCCTGCCCATCGGTGTCAGCCTTGCGTCGGCATTGTCCTGACGGAGCAGCAGCCTGTATTCGCTGCGCGACGTCATCACGCGGTACGGCTCGTTCGTACCCTTTGTAACGAGGTCGTCTATGAGGAAGCCTATGTATCCGTCGGAGCGTGAAAGCTCGAGCGGCTCTTCACCCTTCAGTGAAAGCGCCGCGTTTATACCGGCGATAAGCCCCTGCGCCGCCGCCTCCTCGTAGCCGGAGGTGCCGTTGAACTGCCCGGCGCCGTAAAGCCCTTTTATATCCCTGAAGGCGAGCGTGTGGTCAAGCTGAGTGGGATCGATGCAGTCGTATTCTATCGCGTAGGCGTGGCGCATGATCACCGCGTGTTCAAAGCCGGGGAGCGTATGGAGCATCTTCTCCTGAACGTCGGCGGGAAGGGAGGAGGAGAAGCCCTGAAGGTAAAGCTCCTCGGTATCCTCGCCGAGCGGCTCGACGAAAAGCTGGTGACGCGGCTTGTCCGCGAATCTCACGACCTTGTCCTCGATGCTCGGACAGTATCTCGGCCCCACACCCTCGATCACGCCGCTGAAAAGCGGGGAGCGGTGAAGGTTTTCCCTGATGATCCGGTGTGTTTCCCCGTTCGTGTAAACTATGTAGCACGGGACGTCCGGGCGTTTCGCCAGCTCGTCCCTGTCCGTCAGCGCGGAAAACGGCACGTCGCAGTCGCCGCGCTGTTCCTCAAGCACCGAAAGATCGACGCTTGACCGCAGGATCCTCGGCGGCGTGCCGGTCTTGAACCGCATGAATCTGACGCCGAGCTTTTTCAGGCTGTCCGTCAGACTGTTTGCGGGCAGAAGCCCGTCGGGACCTGAGCTGTACGCGCATTCGCCGACGACTACGCGTCCGTTCAGATACGTGCCGGAGCAGATGATCGCCGCGCGGCATCCGAAGACAGCCCCGAGCGACGTCACGACGCCGCAAACGGCGCCGTCCTCCGTCAGTATATCCGTGATCTCGGCCTGATAAAGCCGAAGACGCGGCTCGGACTCGAGAACGTGCTTCATCACCTTGTGGTATTCGGCGCGGTCCGCCTGTATCCGTTTTGAATGGACCGCGGGGCCCTTGCCCGAGTTGAGCATCCTGTTCTGCAGCGTGACAAGGTCGGCTGAGCGTCCCATCTGACCGCCGAGCGCGTCGATCTCAAAAACGAGATGGCCCTTGCCCGTGCCGCCGATCGACGGGTTGCACGGCATGTTCGCCACCGCGTCGAGGTTCATTGTGAAGAGGATGACGGAAAGCCCCAGCCTCGCCGCGGCGAGCGCGGCTTCCGTACCCGCGTGCCCGGCGCCGACGACGGCGACGTCGCACGAGCCGAGCGGGAATCTGCCGTCAGTCACGCTCGCCATCTTCTTCCGGCTCCGTCTGCGGCCTCGGTCTCTTTTCGTCCTCGGCTTTGATCTTTTTCAGCACCTCGTCGACGTGACTGCCGTATTCGGCTGACGTGTCCGCGATGAACGTCAGCTCCGGCGTCACGCGGAGATTGAGGCTCGCCGCGAGCTCGCGTCTGATAAAGCCGTGCGCCGAGATCAGCCCCTTCTTTATCTCCGTGCGTATGAGCTCCGCCGTCCCGCCGTCCGCGGGATCGAGGAACGAGTAATATATTTTCGCATATTTGAAATCCGACGAGATGTCACACCCGGTCACGACCGTCATATGAGAGGCAACGCGCGGATCCTTGACCGATCTGAGTATGCGCGTCATTTCCTTTACTATCTCATCGTTGACTCTCTGCAGTCTGTATTTTGCCATAATTCCCCCATATACCATAATCTTATTTATTATAACACGGTTAAAGGCGTATGTCAAGTTCTTTTTTGCGCCCCGGCCTATTGCATTTTCGGCATGTTTGTGGTATCATATCCGCATGAGATACATTTCACTTGCATTCACCGGCTACCGTACGGAAAAGCTGCCGTTTGCGCCGGATGAGGAAAACATCGGAAAACTCAAGGAAAAGCTCGGCGCCGTAATAACTGAGCAGTCAAAGCTCGGCGTCAGATACTTCATGACCGGCATGTGCCGCGGCTCGGATCTGATCGCGGCGGACGCCGTTCTTTCCCTGCGCGAAAAGCTCGGGATCGAGCTGTGGTGCGCCGTTCCGTTCGAGGGACACAGAAATACGATACCGGAAAACGAGCTCGCTCTTTATGACAGAGTCTTAAGACAAGCCGACGGAGTGGTCGTGCTTCATAAAGGCGTCGTGCGCAGCGGGGAATACGGCAGACTGTACAACGAACGCAACCGCTATATGGTGGATCACTGCGACGGGCTGATAGCAATATGCCCCGGGCATGATATCAAGCCCGGGGGCACGAAAAACACCGTGGAAATGGCGCTCAAAGCCGGAAAAAATGTGATCTACGTTTTATAATACCACCGATCTTCCGAGGCTGAAGGAAAAAAGCTCGCACCGGCCGACGGGGCGCCTTGCTATCCGTTCGACCGCCGTTTTATAGTAGCTGAGCTGCCTTCTGTGGCGCTCGGCGAATTCGGCGACGGAGGCGTCTTTCGGGTATACCCGGTCCGTCTTGTAGTCGGCTACGGTCAGCGTACCGTCCTTTTCCTCAAAGAAGCAGTCGATAACGCCCTGAACGAGAAGACTCTCGTTTTCAAGGGCTTTTTTTCTTTCAGGATCATCGGTGAAATCCGCGGCGTCAAGCTCCGTGTTGAACCTGTATTCGCGGCGGAATATCCTTCCGCTGTCCCGCGCATCCTTCATACGCCGGTAAAGATCGGAGCGGAAGAACGACGACGCCTCGTCATAGCTTATCAGCTCCGCCGTTTCCGCTTTTATGTATCCCTCCCGTACGAGCCGCTCCGCCTCGCCGTGTATATCCGCGGCGGCGCGGTCGAGATCGCAGAACTGCATGAAAAGGTGCGTGGCGGTGCCGCGGGCGGCGGCGTCCTTTTTCGCCTCATCCTCCGACAGATCCGGAAGTATGATCGGCAAAGGCTCCTTCCCGTCAAACAGGCTGACGGCGCTGTCGTCCTCGTCGAGATACGCGGGGAAGAGCTTTGAGACGGCTGCCTTTTTCGGCAGCTTCGCCGCCTCGGCGTACGGATAGCGGTAATCGTATATCGCCTTGAGGCGCGCGTACCTTTCGTCGTCCTGCGCGTACGCCTCCGCCGTTTCCCGCGGCTTTGCGGCCTCCTCGTATTCTTCGGGGGCGCCGCAGATGATACGGCAGAAATCCTCGTTTCCGTCAAGCGACGCCGTGAGGAAGGCTAAGAAGCTTTTACAAAGGTGCACTGCGCCCTGCGAGGCTTCGCGGTTGAATTCCGGTTCTTTTTTCGTACTTGCCGTGATGTAAAGATATTTTTTCGCGCGCGTCATCGCGACGTAGAACAGACACGCCTCGTCGCGCACGGCGTCCGTTTCCTTTTTGATGCAGACCGCGCTGTACGCGGGGCCCTTCCTCATGAATCCGTCGTCACCCGTTACGCGGATACCGACACCGAGATCGTGATCCGTCACGACCGGGCTTTTCGAATAGTCGCTGTTGAACGACGCGTCGGCGCCGAGAATGAAGCAGACCGGGTATTCGAGACCCTTTGAGCCGTGGATCGTCTGGATCGTTACGCGACCGGCAGTGTCTGACGGCGTTTTGAACGAACGCTCGTCGTCTATCATCTCATTGCAGTACGTGACGAAGCCGTAAAGCCCCTTGAAGGAATCCGATTCATATTTTCTCGCGAGATCGTAAAGCGTCAACAGGTTCGCGCGGCGTTTCTTCGGGTCGCCGCGGTCGGCGCTGTTGTATATAAGCGAGAGGATCGACGTCTCACGGTATAACAGGCGGATGAATTTGTCCGTCTGCATCGTCCGCGCCTTGTATCTGAAATGATCGAGCCTTTCAAGGAATTTCCGGCATTTTCCGCCGTTTTCGGTTTCGGCGTATGCCCGCACCGCGTCGTACAGCGAACCGTCCTTTTTGTAAGCTCTGATCAGCGCGAGCTCGTCGAGCGTGAAGCCGAAGACCGGACTTTTCATGGAGGCGGCGAGCGGCACGTCGCGGACCGGATTGTCTATCGCCGAGAGCAGGCTGACGGCGAGAAGTACCTCCGCGGAGTTGAAAAAGCTTATGTCGGTTGTGTTAACGCATCCGAGACCGCGCGCCGAGAGGGCTTTTTCCGCTATCGAGCATGTGGCCGCGTTGCGGCAGAGGACGGCGATATCGGACGGCTTCAAAGGCTCGCCCTCGTCGTTTCTGCCCTCCTTCAGGAGCCTTTCGATCTCCGCCGCCGCGTACTCCGCCTCATCCTCTTTCTTTCCCTTCGTTATGATGCGCAGCGTTACCGGCACGTCCTCGCGGACCTTGCAGGTCTTGCCGAAGACGAGCGCGTCGTCCGCCTCGTACGGTACGGGGCCGCCGGATCCGAAAACGGTGCCGAAGACCCTGTTCGTAAAGTCTATGATCGGTTTGCCGCACCTGAAATTCTCGGACAGAAATATGACGGACGGTCCGGGCGAGTTTTCCTTATATGATCCGAAACCGTTCCTGTACGACGTGAAAATGCCGGGATCGGACCCGCGGAACGCGTAGATCGACTGCTTCACGTCGCCGACCATGAAGCGGTTGCTTTTGCCGAGCGCGGCGAATATGTCGTTCTGTACGCCGTTCACGTCCTGATATTCGTCAACGTATATCTCGTCGTATCTTTCGGCTATACGCGCGCAAAACGACGGATCGTCGCATATGAGTCTGTACGCGTATCTCTCCATGTCATTGAAGTCGATCATCCTCGCGGCCTTTTTTTCTTCGGTGTACATGCGGTCGAATCTCTTTAAAAATCTGTATATACCGTCGCAAAGCACCGCGGTCTTCCCGTAGATCATCGACGCTTCCGCACGGTCGAAGGCGAAGAATTGTCTGAGAGCGGCGGCGGCGTTTTTAACGCGTTCACGCAGCACCTTGAATTCATCCCTGAAGGCAAAGCTGCCTTTCAGACCTGTCGGGAGATCTATCTTCACTATGTGCCTGAAAAAGCTCTCCGCCGCGTCAAAGCCGTTTTCCGCCGCGCTTATCGCGAGCTCCGCGTAATCCGCGGTCTCTCCGACTATGGGCCGGTATTTCGATACGTATTTCGGATCGTCGTCATATTCCGTGTCCATCCGGCGGAGCCTTGACAGAACGTCTCGCAGCTCCCCGATGTACAGCCCGGTGACGTAGGCGTACTGTTCGCCCGATTCCGGGTCTTTTGCCGCTTTTTCGTATTTTTCCGCGCAGATCCTGTAAAATTCTATATATTCCGGATATGAGGTGACTTTTTGGTAAAGGCTGTTCATCGTCCTGTAAAGCTCTTCTCCCGGGCGGAGCTTTTCGAAAACGTCGAACAGAGCGTCCGCGTCCTCTATATCGCATCCGTCGCCTGCGTCGCCCTCGTAATAGCTGTCGATGACGCGGTCCATGATCCGGTGTATCATGAGCGCGGATTCCTGCTCTTCCATTGTACGCAGCTTCGGGGAAAGTCCGAGCTCCGCCGCGCCCTCACGCACGACCCTGCCGTAGAAGGAGTGTATCGTGCTGACGGATGCGGAGGGGAGAAGTGAAAGCTGTCTTTTTATCCTCGCGTCGGACGGATCCTTTTTCGCGCTCTCCTCGAGCTTTTTTCTGATCCTGACCCGCAGCTCCTCCGCGGCCTTGTCCGTGAAGGTGACGATCAGCAGGCGGTTTATGTCCACCGGGTCTTTTTCGCGCGTGATCGTGCGGAGCACGCGCTCCGTGAGGGTCGCGGTCTTGCCGGAGCCCGCCGCCGCCGCTACGAGCACGTCCCGACGCGGTACGTTTATCGCCGCCGCCTGGGCTTTTGTCCATTCCATACTCAGTGTTCCCTCCTGTTTTTCTTCCGCTCGGTGTAACGGCAGACGGAGACGTAGGCGCAGTATCTGCACGGCGCGTCGTCCCCAACTCGGTCCGTGACGGACGCGTCGCCGTCCGTCATACGCTCAGCGGCGTCTTTCACGGCGTACCTGACCTGATCGAATATCGCCTCCATTTTGTCGCCGTCGGCCATGATCATGGAGCCTGCCTTTATTTTATATATTTCTCCGCCGGATCCGTCGAGACCCGGCTCGAGCGCGCCGAGCACGGCGGGGTCGTTGTTGGCGATTCCGGAACGCGGCATCGTCTTCTGATCCGGCACGTCTCCCGTGCCGGTCAACTCTTCGGTCCCGGGGACGACGCTCATGTAAAACAGAGCGCCGGGGACGGGATTTTCAGCGATCCCCTTCGAATGACAGACCGTGAGCATGTAGATGAACAGCTGTATTGATTTGTCGCCCTCGATGAGCTTTTCAAGCTTTACATTGACTTTGTCCGTCTTGTAGTCCACAAGCTTGACGTACGTCACGCCGTTTTCCGTATACGTGTCCACGCGGTCGGCTTTGCCGGTGAGATACGTCTTTTTTCCGTTTCTCAGATCGAACATGAGCGGAGGCACGTCCTTTCCGAAGTCGAATTCCACCTCGGTCGCCGCCGGGACGAATTTGCCGGTCTCAAGCTCGTTGAGCACGTCCTCAGCCGCCGCGAGCACCGCCTTACGCAGTCTCTTCAGCATCGCGCGCATACGTCCGGTGAGCGATCCCCGGCTGTATCCGAAAGCCGAGCGGCAGTATATCTCCATATATCTGTCTATCCTCTCGGCGAGAGCCTCGCCGCGCAGACATATGACGGAGCTGTCTTTGATGCAGTCGTCGATGAGGAGCTTCAGGACGTAATGTACGAAATTGCCGAATTCCGCCGTGTTGAATTCTATCCTGCCGCTGTCGCGCAGCCTGAGGAAATATCCGCAGCAGTGCTGCATGGGACAGCCGGAAAACGACGTCAGCCTCGTCGGAGAGAGCTTTATATTGCCCGGCATCAGATGCGCGGCGGTATCGACGGAGAGTTTTTCGTTCTTGGACGAGAGCGGTATGTCGAGCATGGACGCGTTCTCTCCGCTGTCGTCGAGCAGCCGGCGCATCAGCATGCCGTCGCGCGTGTTTTTGTGCGAGGCGTAGTATTCGAGTACGGACGCGCGGGAGCCGGCAACGTCTTCAAGCGGCGGCTCGGTCACGGTCTCCGCGTCCGGGAAGGCCTCGCCGATCACCGATACCGGATGCGACGGGTGCTTCTCGCCGCCGCGTCCCGTTGAGCCTTTGCAGTAACAGAACGTCGCGGTCTCGGAGGCGGAGCAGGCGCATCTGTAAAAATCGTAATTCATCCGCTCGTTCTGCATGTCCGTCCCCGCCTCGAGCTCTATGCCGGCGTCGGACAGCGCCTGCCTGTCCTGATCGGAGAAAAGTCCGTTTTCGGTGACTGCCGCCGGGAATTCGCCCTCGTTGCATCCGATCAGATAAACGTGCTTTATGCCGCGCACGCGGAGCATGCCGCTCTCGCCGACGGTGACCTGGTCGGTCGACGTCGGTATCTTGCCTATGTCAGTCTCCGAGAGCACGGTATCGAAAAGGCTCCTGTACTGAGATACGTTTATTTCCGCCGTGCCGCAGAACGCGCAGAGCTGCTTCGTCACGTGAGTGAACACATCCCAGAGCTGTCCCGTCATCTCCGCCTCGTCGGGATCGTTCTCGGCGACGGCGTTTTTGCGCAGTGCCTCAAGCGTTTCCGTCATCCCGATCCGGTCGAGCAGACGTATCAGCGCCCCGGAGATCTCGCGGGCGTCCCTGCACGATCTCAGCTCCTCGCGCAGATCGTAAAGCGGCGTTATGACCGCCTCGCGCACGCTGTTTATGAGCTTCAGCTTTTCCTCCGCCTCGGCGGATCCGGGCAGGCCGTACCCGTCGGGTGAGCCGGTGAATTCCGCGGTATAAGCCCCGGCGCCTTTTATGTTCCGGCGCGTTATGTAATCGTCGAACAGGTCGAGCGACTCCGTCGGGACGCCGAGCAGTCCGGTCTTTATATAGGAGCAGACGTCACGGCATCTGAAATCGTTCTCACAGACGCTGAGCGCGGATAATATGAGCCTGAAAAGCGCCTTCTGCCGCGCGTCGTCGCGCGATGATATGAAGTACGGTATCCCGTATCTTTCGAGCGCGGAGTCGATTATACCGCGCCACGACGCGGAGTCGCTGCAGAGTATCGCTATATCGCGGCATCTCGCGCCCTCGCGCAGTTTTCTGTGTATGTCCGAGGCGACGAGCCCGGCGCTGTCGAACGCGCTGCCGGAGCAGAAGAAGCGGATGCCTCCGCCCGACGGAAGCTTTTCCGTACTGCCTTCTCTGAGCGTGCGCTCGAGCGCCGCCATGACAGGCGACGCGTGGCTTCCCGCGAGCACGGTATCGGTGACTCCGCCGGATCTGTCGGCGGCGGCGCGGAGCTTCCGCTCGGAATCGTATATCGGAGAAAGAAGTCCGTATCTGTCCGCGCTCGTGCCGGGACCCGGAACACCGAAGGTGATCACCGTGTCGTCGCAGGTGCGCATGAACAGCTCTATTATCCTCATCTGAACGGCAGTGAAGCTGACGAAGGAATCGATGTAAACGCTGACGCCGGGCATACCGCCGTGGCGCGACAGCAGCGTGAACATCCTGCCGAGGACGTCGTCCGGGTCGTCTCCCTGACGCTTCAGCACCGCCTCGTAAGCGGGCATGATGTATGAAATGTCGCTGATCTTGTTCGAAAGCGTCTGAGAGCCGCAGCCTTCCGCCGCGCGTGAGAGCTCCTCCGGGGTTATACCCTGTCTCTTGAGCTCACGCACCGTTGTCAGCAGCGCTGAGAGGAGCGAAGAATCGGACGGGGATATCCTGCCGTAGACCTTGAGCGAACGCGATACGGCGGCGACGGACAAAAACATCGCGAGAGTCTGTCCCGACCTGTCTATGAGGTCGTATGAGATCCCGCCGTATTTACGGAAAACGTCGTCCGCCAGGCGGGAAAAGCCGTAGACCCTCAGCCCGAGCGTCGGGATATCGCGGCAGATCCGCGCGAGCGAGGCCTCTGCGTCGAGCGCCTCCTGATCGGGAACGATCAGGACCGCCTCGCCGCCCGCGGCGAGCTTATCACGTATTTTTTCGTAGAGCAGCGTCGTCTTTCCGGACGACGGTACGCCGTATATAAATTCAATCATTTTCGTTTTCCTTGTTTTTTCTGTATCCGGTCTCCTCGCTGTACATTTCCAGTACGCGCGGGATCATCTCGTCGGTCCTGAGCCTGTCGGCGGCGTAAGCGCGGCGGAGCAGCTCTCCCGGGATATGATCGTCATACTTTTCGAAGATCGGGGATTCGTTCTTCGAGACGAGCGATTCCGTGTCGATCCCGTCCCTGCAGATCCTGTTCAGCGTGCGGCAGAGAGTCTCCGTGTCGGATCCCTCGTAACGGAACGTGATGTAGCAGCAGCCCTCGTATTCTATGTTGGAGATCTTCAGCACGTCCGCGTTTTTGCTCATCACCTTGCGCAGAGTCCTGAAGGAACGCGTGCCGAGCCAGGGAAACATGCAGTAAGTCATACCGCCGAGCGAGACGACGGAATGACGGAGCATCCCGGTGTTGCGCGCGATGTGCCGCGCCACCGCGAGCCTTGTCCTCGCATTCGGCTTCAGATACGGATATACGGTGTCCTCCTCGAGGACCTCGCGCATCCGCTGTTGTATCCTTGTGTGGATCTCGCCGTAATCGCCGGGCCACGAGACCTCCATCTTGCCTCTGACGGGCTTTACGTATATCAGCTTCCTGCCGATATCGAGCTCGGTCACCTCCCAGACGCGTCCGGCGAGCGCGAATCTCTCGCCGACGGGCGGAGGCGTCGTGATCGTGCCTATCTCGTCAGATTCACAGCGGACGGAATAGTTCTCCGTGTCCTTGAACACGGCGTAGAACTTGAAGGAATTCGTCAGCTTTTCGCCCTTCAGCCCGACGATCAGCGTCTTTTCCTCCGTCTGCTCTATGTAATCCTGCTGAAGCATGCTCACGAGCAGCGTCCTGTAATCCTCCTTCGGCACGTTTTCAAACGGCGGCATGGAGAGGATCCTTTCGGCAAGCGCTTTCGGCGAAAGCTCGCCCGAGGAGGCGAGGACCGACAGCGTCTGCTGGAACAGCAGGGAAAACGGCAGCTTCTTCACGGCGGGCGGCTCTATGAACCGTTCTTCTATATAAAGCTGTATTATCGCTATCGCGCGTATCAGGTTCCAGGGTATGAGCTGCGGCAGCGGGGTGTCCGGCAGAGGATCCTCCTCGCGGAACACCATGAACATCTCGGGCGGGTCGCCGCGCCTGCCGCTCCTGCCGAGCCGCTGTAAAAACGAGCTGACGGAATTCGGCGACTCTATCTGTACGATCCTCTCGAGTCTGCCGATGTCTATACCGAGCTCGAGCGTTACCGTGGCGCACGTCACGAGCCTGCCGTATTCATCGTTCTTCAGCTTCGCCTCCGCCTCCTCACGCAGGGACGCGGACAGATTTCCGTGATGTATCAGGAAAATATCGGGCTCCCGCCTGTTCTCGGCTATCTGTCTGAGCGTAGCCGTTATATATTCGGTCTCCTCGCGGGAATTGGAGAAAACGAGCGCCTTTTTATCCTTTACGCAGTCGTATATGTACTCGTAACCCGCGTCTATCACGGCGCGGCGCGGAGGCTCCTTTTCGGCCTTCGCCGGGAGCGGCGCGTCTGAGAACGGATCGGGCGTGCCGTCCGTCGCCGACGTCTGGTCGGCCTTGCTGTTCTGTATGAAGAAGTGCTCGAGCGCGAGTCTCCAGCTCACCCTGCCTTCATCGGGCTTCGGCGCGTCGCATCCGCGTGACGAACCGCCGCAGAGCCATTTTTTCGCCGCCTCCACGTCGCCTACGGTGGCGGAAAGACCGATCCTGCGGACGTCCCTGCGTATCAGCCTCGCTATGCGGCAGAGCTGGCAGATTATCTGATTGCCGCGGTCCGTGCCGGTCAGCGTGTGTATCTCGTCGATGATGACGAAGCGCAGGTCGGAAAACAGCCTCACTATGTCGTTGGAACGGTTCATCAGCATGCTTTCAAGCGACTCCGGCGTTATCTGCAGTATCCCCTTCGGATCGTTCAGAAGCTTGTTTTTGTGTGAGAACGCGACGTCTCCGTGCCAGTGGAACACCGGGATCCCGGATTCGTCGAGCAGCTCGTCCAGCCTGATGAACTGATCGTTTATCAGACTTTTCAGCGGAGCTATGTACAGCACGGCGACGCTCTGCGCCGGATCCTCCTCAAGCATCGAAAGTATCGGGAAAAACGCCGCTTCCGTTTTGCCCGAAGCGGTGGAGGAGGTGATGAGAAGGTTGTTTTCCGTATCGAATATCGAGCGCGCCGCGTCGAGCTGGACGGAGCGCAGGCTTTCCCAGCCGTGACGGTATATGAAATCACGGATGAATGGGGAATAGCGGTAGAAAATATCGTCTTCGTTCTGCATCAGATCTCTATATCCTCACTTGTAAAATCGTATTTCGTCCTGTCGTATCCGGTCTTTTCGGCGTCGGTCAGCTCGTCCGGATCGCCGCCGTGATCGAGCTTCACGGCGCCGCCGTTTATCAGCTTTGACGCCTCGGCGTCACTGTTCTGCATGAGAATGTTCAGAAGACTTATATAGTCGCGGATTATCTCACGCGGGGTTATCATCGTATCGGCGCCCGCGCGGGACAGACAGAGCTTCAGGAATTCCTCCTGCTCCGCGGCCGTTATCCGCGCCTCACAGCCGTAATACTGCGAGTGCAGCTTCGTCAGCCTCACTATAAGGGCGTAAAGCTCCGAATCCGAGAGGCGGCGCAGACGTATGACGGGACCGATGAGGTTCTTGTATTCGCTTTCGGCGAAACGGCTGTCGTAAAGACGGCTTTTCAGCGCCTCGTAGCTGTACAGTCCCCTGCGGCTGTCCTCAAGGAACTGCGGAGTGCCGCCGAGCAGGAGCTCAAGCCCCTCCGCCTTGTTCTGCAGCGAATCGTTGAACATCGACAGGATCTTTTCGTAGTTGTTCTCGCGGCTGATCCTGTTCGGTATCTTATAGAGGTTCACGCATTCGTCTATCATGACGACGAAGCCCTTGTAGCCTATCGCGCGGAAGAAAACGGCGTACAGCTTGATATAATCGTACCAGTTGTCGTCGTCGATCAGAGACGCCACACCAAGCTGCGCCCTGGCGTCGGTCTTCGTAGTGAATTCGGCGCGCAGCCAGCGCAGACACGCGCTCATCCCGGGCTCGTTTCCCTCGGTGTACGCGCGGTAATAGCGCGAAAGCACGAGCGCGAAGTCGAAGCCGCCTATCTGTGATTCGAGCGAGCGGATCACGGTAAAAAGCTTTTTTTCAACGGCGGACCGGAATTCGGGCGTACCGGGCTGATATCCCTCCGCCGCGGCGTCGGACTGCAGGGTCGAGAGCCATTTCGTAAGGATCACCGGGAGCGCCGCGCCGTCCGGCGAGGACTTGCACGCAAGGTTTTTGATGAGCTCGCAGAACGTCGCGCGTCCGGTCCCCTTCGCGCCGCAGAACCTGCGCTCGGGTGAAAGATCCGCGTCGGCGGTGACGAAATTGCGGTCCATCGCGTATCCGCGTATCAGCTGGAGCAGGAAGCTCTTGCCCGAGCCGTATTTTCCTATTATGAAACGCATGCCCGCGCCGCCCTCGGCTATGATATCGAGGTCGTCGAGCACGGCGCCCACCTCGTCCCGGCGTCCCATCGCTATATAAGGCGCACCGGATCTCGGTACAACACCCGCGGAAAGAGAGGAGAGAAGAGACGAGAGAACTCTTTTCGGTATCTTTATATCGTTATGTTCCATTTTCGCAGTACCTCTTTGATCTTATCGTATCATATTCAACGCGTCGGAAACGTCGTGCTCGTAATCTTCGATGATCGCTCCGTTTTCGATTATTATGTCGCCCGTGTGCTCATACGCCGCGCTGTTTATATCAGAATACGCGGCGTCGGGCAGGACCCCGTTTTGCAGACAGTACAGGCGCACGCCGTCTCCGTCGCCCTCCGCCGTCAGCTTCAGTACCGTGAGAAGCTGTTCGGGAAGCGAGCGGCAGAGCGAGACGTAGCCGTTTTCGTCGTCATCGGGCGCCGGCGCGTCGCTTCCGGCAGCGTCGGGCAGAGCGCCGGATACCTGCTCCGGGTCTGTATCTTCTTCCTCTTCGACAAGCCGTCTCGTGAGCTCCCACGACGATTCTTCGAGCTTTGCGGCGGCGCCCGGGTCGAAGCCGGTGCTCGCCGCGTCGTACAGCTCGTATCTTACGCCGTCGTCCTGTTTTTTCTTCACCGGGTGATTTCTCACCGCGGGAAGGTTGAGGTCAAAATATTCGCGCATCACGTCGGACGCTCCGGCGGATATCCCGGAAACGCTCAGGCGGCTCCTGATCCCGGCGGCGGCGCGGATGTTGTTTTCCGCGCATTTCACGAGACTGCTGATCATCCCGCGGAAACGGTAGGAACGGTTGAGCGAAAGATATTCGGCGTCTATCCGGCATTTGGTGCCGGAAACACAGAGCGCGCCGTTGTACGCCGTGCGGCTCACGCGCGTTCTTGAAAGCTCCGGCTCGCCGTCCTTTATGTTCTCGGTCTTTTCAAGCGTATAAATGACCGATCTGACGAGATGGCGGTCAAACAGAGGCTTCGTCGTCTCGTTGTACGCGGCGGAATTTTCGTATTTGTATGTGTTGTTGCGGATGATGAAGTCCCGCAGCGCGGTGTCGTGTATGTTTTCCCTGTCACGGACAAAGAATTCACGCAGCGCGACGACGGACATCAGCTCGTCCGTGACGCCGGCGGGCAGCTCCGGCGGGGGCAGACGGTGGATGAGACAGAAATCGCAGATCCATTCGCCGACGTATTTGTCAAGGCTCCTGAAGGAGTCCCTGTAGCCGAGCAGCAGAGAACACATCGCCGCGAGCCGCTTTTCCGGCGTCGATACCGACTCAAGATTGATCAGCTCGTAGAGATAAAGGAAAATGTAGCTGTAATCCGTTTTGATGAAGTTGCCGTGTCCGACCTGCCGCCTCCAGTAAAGATAAAACCGGAGCTGGTCTATGTTCATCTGATTATACTGCGGCATATACGAGAAAAACGGCACAAAAGGAGCGTCGTCGCATTTCGCACGGTAGTATTTCTCCGTGTCCTGCAGGAATCTGTTGTAATATGAGTAGTCCGTCGGCCAGCGGCAGATCTTCACGTCAAGGATCAGTGAATTGTCAGGCGTGTACCGGAGTATCACCTCGGACCGCTTTTCAGGCTCCCTGCCCCTCAGCGGGATGACGTATTTTCTCGATCCGGAACCGGTCCCGAAGGATACCTCCGCCGCGTCCGTGTCCGGACTCTGAACCGATCCCGGCAGCGGTCCGCGCCTCTTCGGCGTGATCGACGGAAGATCCCAGAAATCGTCGCGTTCGTCTGTCATAAGCCGACACCTCCTCCCGTCCGCGCGTTTCGTGTATCATATTATTTTACCATCGATCCCGCGTATTGTCAATCGTTTTGACATAAAAAGCCGTACAAAAAATCTGAAAAAGGTATTGACAAATCGGATCACTTGTGGTATAATACCATCCGTCGCAGATGAACGGGAGTTTGAAGCGGCGTCAAATGCTGGTGTGGCTCAATGGCAGAGCAGCTGATTTGTAATCAGCAGGTTGATGGTTCGACTCCGTTCACCAGCTCCAATATGGGGGAATTCCCGAGCGGCCAAAGGGGGCAGACTGTAAATCTGTTGTCACTGACTTCGGTGGTCCGAATCCACCTTCCCCCACCAGAAAACCCGATGCGAAAGCATCGGGTTTTCAACTAAGTGTTCCGCTTGCGTGGAACGTGAAGTCGGCTTCGCCTAGTGAAGTGCGCTTCGCGCGTGAAGTGTGGCTTCGCCACGATAGGCGGAACACTTAACTTCACTTGCCGCGGTGCGGCAAACTTCACTCTGCTTCACTTGCGCCAAAGGCGCAAACTTCACTGTATTTATAAAACGATTTATCCGAGGTGATGATATGAATCCCGAACAAAAGAAATCTCGAAAAAAGACGGTACTGCTTATAGTTATTATCGCGGCAAGCCTTTTGATTGCAGGCGTTGTCAGTTGCGTGATAATGATAAATGTATGCAAATACCGAGAAAAAGCGCGTATAGAATCCGGTTACCGCGACGGCGTAAATCCCGTAAATTTGTACGCGGAGGACGTGACGATGATACAGCTTATTGCGACTCCGGAAAAGTATGACGGAAAATTAGTCCGTGTCATAGGCGTCGGCAATCTTGAATTCGAGGGCAATTATCTGTCGCTTGATATGGAAAACTATAAGCATCGGCTTGGAAACGATATATGGCTCGAACTCGGGAGCAGGGCGACGCCGTATGAGGAAGCGCAGGCGTATAACGGAAAATATGTTATCGTCGAGGGATTTTTCCACATGAACGAAAAAGGTCATTTCAGTATGTTTCACGGTACGATAAAGGACGTCAGCCGCTACGAGCCTTGGACGGTTTATTCTGACGAAACGAGTTTGGAATCAGAATAATAAATAGGTGTAAACCGGACGTTCCGGCACATCCATTGGCGCAAACATCCGTGAAGCGCAGTACGCCCACGGCAAGCCGGATTTTATCGCAAAACTGCAAATCGAGCTCAAAGAGGCAAACGAAACCGGCTATTGGCTCGAACTGCTTTATAAAACGAACTATATCGACGAGCAAACGTACAAAACCCTCGACGCCGCCTGCGCCTCGATCCGCGTAATGCTCATCGCCTCGATCAACACGGCGAAAGGTAACATCAGGGGTTAAAAATGCATTTTTGTGCTATAATGAACTCGATAAACCGGGATTTGAAGAGAAGCGGCATTGCTTTTTATTGTAATGACAATTATATTTTTCAAATGATCTCATCTGTTCAGGAGGTAATCTTATGACACCAAAAGAAGAATGCGAAGAGTTACTCAATGCATTGTTACCGTTTGCAGTCAACCAGCTTAAAATACATGGTGAATTCTATCCATTTGGGGCGGTATTAAATAAAGATGGCGAAATTAGTTTCACAGCAGTTGATTCGGGTGATGATCACCCTGATTCGGCTGGTATGATCAACCGGTTGACTGAGGTTCATAAAGTGCAAGCGAAACAAGGTGAAATCAAGGCTAGCGGCATTTGTTGGAATGCAAGCATTTTGCATGAAAACGGAGAAAAATCAGACGCTGTTCTTTTAAGTTTGGAACACAGAGATGATTACTCGGTTGTTGTGGGGCAACCCTACAAAATCGGGCTCTTTAAAAAAGTCAATTTGAAACCGCTCTTTGCACAAAATGGAAAACATGATATATTCCTATAAAAGCAGGATTGGTGAATTACTTAACGAATTGCGTTATTGATAAATTCCGGTTTGTCGAAATAAAGACGCATCTATTCTGCACGTTTAAAGCGGCAATCTGCATTTAAAATGTACGTTTGCTTTTCCTAAGATGCCCGAAAAGCCGGTTTTTTACGGAAATGCATCTAAATTGACCGTCACGCTCAGAAAAAGTCCGACGCGCAAGCGCCGGGCTTTTTCAACGAAATCCACCCTATCGGGTGGGTGGATTTCATTTCACTTTGCGGTGAAACCGCAAAATTTCACATCGGCGAAGCCGTTATTTCACATTTTACCGTCAGGCAATATATTTCACTGTTTTCCGTTCCCCTTGATTTATTCACACAAATATGCTATCATTTATCAGGAAACAGGAATATTCGCCGTCTGCGTCTCGATCCGCGTGATGCTCATCGCCTCTGTCAACAAGGCGAAAACGATCAATCATCTGTCGATGGGAATATTGAAGAATGAAACGGACTTTATTCGGAGAATACAGTGCCCAAAGACGTTATGGCGGGGTGCCGTACGTTTCCTTTCAGAAAACAAGATCGGCTGTGAAAGAGTTGTGATTTGAGGTCATGAGAGTAATGCAAATCCGGGTTGATCAAATACAGAAAAGGATCGTGACAACGACCTCGGTGTTCGAGCCGGGTTATCCGGCGATAAAAGCCGCCGACAGACTCGCTTCGATCGGCTTTGAAGGGCTTGACATGGCGCTTGATTACCAGACGGAGTCCGGATCGCCTTTTATGTCAGACGGATACGGGAAATGGGCTTACGAGCTTCGCGAACACGCGGAAAAGACCGGGGTCCCGTATACTCACGCTCACGCGCCCGGCGAAGCCGGAAATGACCCGACGGTGATCCGTGCAATAGAGACCGCGGCGATCCTCGGCGCGGGATTTATCGTCGTTCACCCGGTATTCCGGGAAAACGGAAAGATAATCGAAGCAGCAGAAAGGTTCATCGCCGTAAACGCCGAGGCGTACGGCGCCTGTATCGAAGCCGCGGAAAAGCACAACATTGCCGTTTTATCCGAAAATCTTCTGTGGGGCGCGTCAAAGGATCCTCGTGTGATCGCAGGGCTTGTAAAAGTGCTTAATACACCGTATTTCGGCTGGTGTTTCGATACGGGACACGCAAACTGTTTCGATATTCCGCCGTCCGTTCTGCGCGAATGCGCCTGCGCTCCGCGATCTCTTCATATTCAGGACAACAACGGCGCGGGTATGGACGAACATCTGATCCCGGGAGACGGGACGGTGGACTGGAACAGCGTTGTCGATAATCTCAAGGCGGTCTGCTATGCGGGCGACTGCGTTCTTGAAGCTCATCATCAGAGTCTTGATGCACAGGACAGCGAGCGTGACGCGATACTTTCAAGACTGCTCGGATCCGCCCGCCGTCTGCGGCGGATGATGGAAAGCCCGGATGCGTAAAACCGGTATTTACCGCAGGACCTGAGCGGATCGGTAATTTCATCCGGATATAGAAACAGGAGAATGATATGGATTACAGAAGGTACAATGACACGGTATACGTACGCATGGACAAGGGCGATGAGATCGTCCGCGGCATACTGGATATCTGCGAAAAGGAAAAGATATGCTCCGCCGTTTTCAGCGGGATAGGCGGCTGCAGTGAGGCTCAGATCCAGACCTTTATCCCGGAAACCGGAAATTTTGAAACAAGGACCGTTCAGGGTATGCTTGAGCTTGTCTCACTCAACGGAAACGTTGTTTCCGACGTCGATGGACTTTTTGCCCATACGCACGCCTTGTTCACATACAAGAACGGCGACGGAGTTCACTGCGTCGCGGGAGGACATATCAAAGCGATAACGGTCCTCTATACGGCGGAGATCGAGCTGAGACCTGTGCGGGGCGGAACGATCGGAAGGCGGCATGACCCCGAAACAGGTACCGGGTTCTGGAACTTTGAATAATCAGCTGACTAAGCGACGGGATAATAGCGTTTGATATATAAAAAACAAAAACGGCGGTAACAGAGACGAAAACAAATGAGCAAGGTATTACTTATCAACGGCAGTCCGAACGCGCACGGTTTTACGGCGGAGGACGTCAAAAAAGATCCTGAGGGGCTGCATATACGATGGAAAAGGCAATAAAAAAGGTATTCGGCGGTATCGATCTGACGTGGCCGAAACTGATCATAGCGGCCATAGCAGCAGGTGTATTCACCGCCGTTATGGCGCTCATACCGGATTTGCGCTATACTTCTTTTCATACAATCGCGGTAACCTTTGAGGTGTGGATCTTATTCGGAATTCTCATCATTATGAACAGCAAATCCAACCTGGACTCGGCGCTGAAATGTTTTGTGTTTTTTCTGATAAGCCAGCCGCTGGTATATCTGATACAGGTGCCGTTCAGCGAACACGGTTGGGCGCTGATCGGGTATTACAGGACGTGGTTCATATGGACGCTGCTTTGTTTTCCGATGGGGTTTATCGGCTACTGGATGAAGAAGGGCAAATGGTGGGGATATCTGATCCTTTTGCCGATGATCGTTCTGACTGCGCGATCATATATGGGTTATTTTTCCGATTTTCAGTTTTCCATGCCGCGGTATATCCTGATCGTTCTGTTTTGTGCTTGCGCAATGATCCTCTATCCTGCAGCGATATTTGAAAACAAGATGATCAAAGTGACAGGTGTGGCGATAAGCGGTACCATTATCGCTGCACTTACAGTCATTTGCCTGCTCAATCCGCCTGTTTACAGCACTGAGATCGCGGAAAACGGCGAAGAATATCGGTTTGATGACACGTATACCGTATTTCTCGCGGACGAAAAATACGGTAACGCCGAGATACGGTATGTGGAAAGCATTGGGGATTATACGCTTCACGTGGATTTCAAACGGTCAGGCGACACAATTCTTACGATTGTTTCGCCGGACGGCGAGAAACAGGAATTTGACGTCCATATCGAACGGGACAAATATGAGATGAAAAAGAGGTCCCCAAAGAAAATAAACAAGTAAAAGAAGGTCGGACGTTAATGGAAACTGTCATAAACTACATACTTATATTTTTCAGTTATGCATTCGCCGGGTGGATCATAGAAGTTACGCTTAAGCTTATACAGTACCGCAGATTCATAAACCGGGGATTCCTTGCCGGTCCCTGGCTGCCGATATACGGGTTCGGAGCGCTCCTCATAACAGCTGCGTCCGACATCATACCCGTAACCGAGATGTCATACGGAACCGCTTTTGCCGTCTCATTCGTGCTTTGCGGAGTTGTCGAATATCTGACGAGTTTTGTGTTCGAAAAACGTTTTCACGCAAGATGGTGGGATTACAGCACAAAGCCCATGAATCTTCACGGACGGGTCTGGATCGGAAATCTCGTTCTGTTCGGACTCGGCGGCGTCATCATTGTAAAGCTGACAAATCCGATCCTTCTCGGTCTGTTCGGGAATATCATAATGCCGGCAAGGATCGCTGTAGCAGGGGGACTGACCTTAATAATCACCGCCGACTATATTATTTCTCATTTTGTGCTGAAACTGGTAAAGACCGGAGTTGAGAAAAGCGAGGCGGACAACACAGAGGAGATCAACCGCGAGATCAGGGCTCTTCTGAGTGACCGTTCGGTGTTTGCGAGAAGATTTGCCGAAGCATACCCGAATGTGATATACAAAACGGAAAAGATCGCCGCGAGAATGGAGCGGATCAGAAAAGAAACCGAGCGGCTGAAGCAGAACGTTGAGGCAAGGTTAGAAGAGATAGGTACGCAGATCGATCAGAAGAAAACGGATATCGCGTATAACATAGAAACCTCCGGATCGATCAAAAACAGGATAATCGAGAAACAGAACAGCCTTATAGATATTCTTTATGATGAGGACAAGGCGCCGGAAAACGCGAAAAAGCTGAAAAAGGAAATTGAAGACGAAACCGTCAGACTTAGCCGGAAATGGCTTCAAAGGGGAAGATCATCGGACTGTACTGACGAAACATGAAAAAGGACTTGCATTTCAAGTCCTTTTTCGATGAAGTCGCCCCTTGCGGGGCTAATGAAGACGCTTCGCTAATGAAGAAATGAAGACGCTCCCTGCGGTCGCTAATTAAGAAACGGGGACGACTTTGCTTCATTGGTGAGAGACGCAGTTTCGCTTGTGGGTTTATATTCTGAATTATAGGTCTGAAACGAGCGAAGCCGGTCTTATTCAACTGACGTTATTTACCGAGGTACCGTTCGGACGATGTGTTGTTCTTTTCGGTCACGACCGGGCGGTATGCGCAGATGAACGGGGCTTCGGGCTTGTCAAAAAGCTCCGTTGACGGCTGTTTCGACATGATGCGCGTGTCGGAGCCGTGGTCGTATCTCTGCGAATTGCCTTTATTATCGACCGCGGACGCGAGCATGAACGTGTGCTGCGGCCCGCCGTCCTTTGCGGGGCGGACGAATATTATATCGCCCGGCTGCAGGTCTTTCACACGGGTTATCTTTTCAAATCCGCTCTTTTCGCACCACGTTACGAGATTCGAAACGACGCAGCCCTGAACGAGAGGCTGATCGGTGAAGCCCGTGCGGTAGAGTATCCAGTCGACGAGTCTGTCGCAGCTCGTGCGGAGAGGGCGGTGATTGATGCCGGGATTGGTGCAGGAGTCTCCGTATCTGAACTTCGTCTTCCGCGCGTATTCGGTCACGTAATGGCCCTCTCTCAGAAGGTCGCACTGCAGAAGCGTGTACGGCGTGTATACCACGTTTCCGTTCTCATCGGCGACGCGGTACCCGAACCGTTTCTGTTTATCGCACGCCGCCTTTGCTTCGTCAAGCGACGAATAGACCGTACCCTTGACGTTGTTCTCCGGTATATGCAGCCTGTCCTCATAGAGGCAGACGTAATATCCCTTTCCGACCGCCGCCGGCTCTGTCACGGCACCTTTGTCGGCCGCTATGTAAGCCTTCGCTTCCGCGGGATCCGCGCAGAACGCTATGCCCTTGAGCAGGAACGTATCGCCCTCCTCGACGTAGTTCGTATAATCGAATCTGAAGCCGTCGTTGAACGTGCCGGACCAGCCCTTCACGCCCTTCGACGCGTCGAATACGACGTACTGTGTGACCCTGTCTCCGAAGAACTCGGAATCTCCGCCGTATACGGATATGATCGAGCGTCCGCTTTTGACTTCCTTGTTTTTTCCCGTGGTATAGAACATCTCAAAAGCGCCGCCCCATTCGGCCTGCACCTTGAGTACCACGGTCTTTTTTTCGTCCGCGGTGAACGGTACGAAGTTTTCGCCGTCATCGCGCACGGGATATCCGGCTGCCTCATACATACTGTTCATTTTGAAATATATGAACGGATCGCGCGACTGCTTGTTCGCCGTGAATTTCACGCCCTCCGCCGTAAGCTCCGGTACGGACGCCTGACCGGTTTTGAACGACGCCTTGAAAAGCTCCGGGGTGAACGCGGAAAGATCCACTCGCGCCGCATCCGGGATGAGATACGGCGACTCCTCCGGTTTTTCGGTGACCGTGTCGCTCTCCGTTTCCTTGGCCGTGTTTTCCGTCGGTATGCTTTCGGTCTCCGGCTCAGCCGGAGTGCTGCCTCCGCAGGATGAGCAGCACATCTGTATGCTGAGCAGTCCCGCAATGATCATCAATATTCTTTTTATCATAATGTCCGTCCTTTCAAGTATCGGTACATGCCATTATACACCGATTTTTTTAAAAAATCAAGCAGATCCGCTCATAAATATCACGCCCGGGCGGTGCGGCGGCCGCGGGAATACCCGCGTTTTTTATTTAAGACACTCAAAATCCCGATTTGGTGTTGAATTTTGCGGAAAACCGTGGTATAATCAAAAGACCGGTTTTGGCCGGGCGGCTTATTATGGGTAAAAAAGCAATAAGCCCGGGAGCGGACAGCCGAAGGGCACGTCCGAAAAAATACATATTTAAACGGATCCGTTCGATTTCAAAGGATCAGATAAGCGGCAGTGAAAGCGATCCGTACGACGGGACGTACGGCTGTCAAAAGACATCATACGGAAAGAGAGGCAGAAAAAAATGAAACGTTCAGGGATCACGGCGATCATTATTTCGGTTCTGATGCTTTTGCCGGTTTTATCCGGCTGTAACACGGGACCGGATGAAACGACGGCGGCACAGGTGAAAGACACGGATACGGTATCAGAAACAAGCGGGGCTCCGGAAACGGAGCCGGAGGGCACACAGTACATGATACCGGACGAGGATCTGACGGGCATGAACACGTCCGATCAGCCGCTTGAGGACGACGGTGACGGGGATGCGATATTTGAAAGGCTCAGATCGGGCTCGTATTTCGGAAACGAAAACGCGAAAGCCGACGATCTGCTCGACCGCGCTTCGTTTGCACGCGACATAGTGAAATATTCCGGCTTTGCGCAGCGCGAGCATTATTATATATGTCAAAACGACTATTCCGATATGACCGCGTATTCGCAGGAGATGAAATTCGCGGAGATAGCGGTAAATCAGGGCTTTATGATAAGACCCGGCTCGGATAAGTTCAGGCCGGATCTGCCCGTGACATACGGCGAGGTCCTGCGCGGGCTTTTGTACGCTTTGGGATACAGGGATTACGCAGATAAGAACGGCGTCGCAAAGACAGCCGCAGAAGCGGGAGTATCCGATTATATGGATCTCGGCAAAAAGAATTCCGATAATGTGACGTACTCGGAATACGCGCAGCTTTTGTCAAATACCCTGAAGCTCGACCTTGTGCTGTGCATCGAAAAGAACGGAGAGCTTTATATACAAAAACGCGCGGACGGATATGATATAAAGTCCGCGTACCTCGACGGCGACGCGCCGGAGGAGGGCTCGGTCTTCCGCCTTGCAAACAAAGGGTGGGATATTTTCAACGGCACATACAGGTACGGGCCGAGCATGATAATAAACGACGACGACTCAATTGACTGCTGGCTTGCCGGTACTCTCGGCTTCGGCGGCGAAGCGGACGTCGGAGTTTACAGAAAATCGTATGACAGCGGTCTGACGTGGACGCCGGACACGGGCGCCGTAAGGCCGACTCAGGCAAGCGAGGACTGGCACTGGACGTGCGATCCCGGAGCGATAAAGATCGGCGATTATTATTACATAACGTATACCTCCGTGCTGTGGCCCGGCGGCGTTGACAACAACCTTTTCGTCGCAAGAACAAAGGATCCCGCGGGCACCTGCATTGAAAAATGGGGCGTCGGCGGCTGGGGCTCCGAGCCGAGACCCATCGTCGCGTTTGACGGCCTGAAGGGTCAATGGGGCGCAGGCGAAGGCTCGATGGTCGTTGTCGGAGATACGCTGTACCTTTACGTAACGTGGTGCGACGATACGTTTTCGACAAGAGTTTACACCGCCGACGCGACGAGCGAAAACTGGCCGGAGACACTGAAATTCCGCGGCATAGCCTACCGTCACGACGGTCTCGGTGAGGACAGCGCGGATTTCAAATATGTGGACGCTTATAAATGTTTTGTTTCCGTTGCGGCGGGCAACAGATTTTCCGGTGGCTGTTACGTCCACGTGAACGTATCCTACGACGGTATATATTACCGCAGCGAGGTGCGTCTGAGACATACGACGCAAGGCTCGCTCATCGAATCCGGCATACATAACATGGGTATTACCGGCGACGCTTCGGGACATATAGACATATTCAACAAGCAGCATTTCATCGGCTACGCGTATTGTCCCGAGGGCTCCGCCTGGGGCGTTTGGGGGCTGAGACTGGCGCCGGTGCAGTTCATAGGCTCGGATAACTACGATACGCCGGAAAACGTGATATCGCGCCCGGCTGATAAAACAAGCTTAAAGGACATTGAACACGCTCCCGAGGTCTCCGGCATACGGCTCGACGGACCGTATAAATCCGCGTATATCCCCGTTCGGTTCAAGGGTATGGCGTATGATTTTACGGTCATGTACGTCGACAAAAACGGCGATACAAAAGAAGCGGGCAAGGATATACTCGATAAGATAGAATATACGTACGATCCCGAACAGGTGACCGTGGACGCCGAAAATCAGACAGTGACGCTCAAAGGCGACAAATTAACGCGCGTTTACGCAAGGTACGGTACACTCACCGCGGAATTGATGATCATACCGAATTCGATAAAACGAGACGCACCGGTCGCGTTTTATCCCGAGACCGATACGGTGACGTTCTACTATAAGAACGAGGTGAAGCAGCCCGGATTCATAGCGAAAAGCGCGGCGAACGATTATCTGGTCCTCTGGGGAAAGAAAACGGAATTATCGTGCGGCAGCTCACAGGAGCTCAAGTACTGGAAGCAGTCCGTCAAATATTCCGGTTACGATACGAACATAATAGAGATAGACAATGAAGGCGTGATAAAGCCGCTGTCCGTCGGGGAAACGACGGTCACCGCGACGTATATGGGATTTGAAGCGAAATTGAAGGTCGTTGTGGCGGATATGGGGTGATATAAGACCGCTGAACGTCAAAAAAAGAACTGCCACGAATTCGGCGCGGCGTGATAAGGAAGTATTTTGTATAAACTTTGCCGCGCCGAAAATGAAGACGCCCGCAAGCGGGCTAATGAAGAAATGAAGACGCTTCGC
>CACYWW010000010.1 GCA_902778145.1 uncultured Ruminococcus sp. | reverse complement strand
TTGGGGCGCGACGCGTTAAGAAAACTCCACGGTGTGGAGTTTTCAGCCAAAGCGGTGAAGCAATCTATGATTGCGAACCGGACAGGGGACCACGCCCGGGGTTCCCCGGCGCGAACTTGTGAGCGTTGGGGGTTCGCGGGATGTGGTGGATGAGGCGAACACCATACAACGGTGTGCGATGATGCCGAAGGAGCTCCTTCGCTCTGCTCAGGATAACGCGGTGCGTTAAACCTTCCCCTTTTGGGGAAGGGGGACCACGAAGTGGTGGATGAGGCGAACACCATACAACGGCGTGCGATGATGCCGAAGGAGCTCCTTCGCTCTGCTCAGGATAACGCGGTGCGTTATACTTTCCCCTATTGGGGCTCGACTGAAAACGCGCGAAGCGCTCATAACTCGCCGAAGGCGATCATAACTCATAACTCATAACTGAAAACGGCGGGAGCAAGCCCCCGCCCTACGGCGAAGCGCGGCGGCACGTGGCGGCGTGCAATGATGCCGAAGGAGACCATTCACTGCGCTCGGAATGACATGGCGTTTATCATTCTGCATTCTGAATTCATCATTCTTAATTCCCCCGCTCTTTCCTTTTTAAATATTCGGACGAAAATTCAAGATTTTTTTATATATATCTGCTATAATATACCGTGAATACGAATCTTTACCCGCGGCGCGGGAAAGAAAGGACTGTAAAATGATACAAATCGAACACCTGACGAAGTATTACGGGCAGAAGCTCGCGGTGGACGACATCTCGTTTTCGGTAGGAGAAGGGGAGGTCGTCGGCTTCCTCGGTCCGAACGGCGCCGGAAAATCCACCACGATGAACATGCTGACCGGATATCTTTCGTCCACATCGGGCAAATGCAGCATCAACGGGATCGATATCCTTGAGAACCCGTCGGAGGCGAAGCGGCTCATCGGCTTCCTTCCGGAGCAGCCTCCGCTTTATTATGATATGACGACGATCGAATATCTCCGGTTCATCTACGATCTGAAGCGCTGCACGCTCAACAGGCGCGAGCATATCGACGAAATTATCGACGTTATGGGACTCCGGGAGATGGAGAAGCGGCTGATCGGCCAGCTCTCAAAGGGCTTCAAGCAGCGTGTCGGAATAGCCGGGGCGCTCGTTTCCGACCCGCGGATCCTCATCTTCGACGAGCCGACGATAGGGCTTGACCCGCGTCAGATCATAGAGATACGCGAGCTCATCCGCACGCTTTCGAAGGATCACACCATAATCCTGTCGACCCATATCCTGCCGGAGGTGCAGGCCGTCTGCGACAGGATACTCATAATCGACCGCGGCAGGCTGATCGCGGACGAGAAGACCGACAACATAAACACCCTCGCCGAGGAGAACCGCCGTTTCACGATACGCATACTCGGCCCGAAGGGCGAGGTGACGCAGTTCCTGCGCAAGACCGAAGGCGCCGCCAAGGTGGATTATATGTCCTCCGGTAAGGACGGCTCGTCCCTGTTCATGGTGCAGTGCAAAAAGGGCGCCGATCTGCGCCGCGCGCTTTTCTACGCGCTGGCGGAAAAGCGCTGGCCGATCCTCGAGCTCAGCCCGGTGGGCGCCTCGCTTGAAGATATCTTCATAGCGCTGACTAAATAAGGAGGTCTTTTGTATGCTTGCGATATATAAGCGTGAGATGAGGGCGTATTTCACCACCTTCATCGGATACGTTTTCATAGCCACGTTCCTGCTCCTGAGCAGTGTGATATTCGTACTTACAACGCTGTCGCGCGGCGAGAGCGCCGACGTCACGTCGTATTACACGATAGTGATGCTCGCGTTCGCGGTGCTGATACCGCTTCTGACGATGAAGCTTTTCGCCGACGAAAAGCGTCTGCGCACCGAGGTGCTTCTCCTGACTAGCCCGGTAAGCCTTTTCGGGATCGTTATGGCGAAGTTCCTTGCGGCTCTGACGATGTTCGTCTCCACGTTCCTGCTCTCTTGCGTCAACCTGATACCGCTTTATATGTACGGCAATCAGAACACGGCGGTCATTATCGGAAACATAATCTCCGTGCTGCTCGTCGGTACGGCGTTCATATCCGTCGGCGTGTTCATGTCCTGCCTCACGGAAAACCAGCTCGTCGCCGCCGTGACGACGATCGCCGCGATCGTGCTGTTCCTCGTGATCGGCATGTATTCCTCCGGCATAGGCTTCGCACCGCTGCGCGCCGTGCTCGACTTCCTTTCCGTGTTCAACCGCTTCACATACTTCACATACGGCGTGATCGACTGGTCAGCGCTGATCTACTACGCCTCCATCTCGTTCGTGTTCCTGTTTTTGACGGTCAGGGTATACGAGCGCAGACGCTGGGCATGACACGGAGGCAGATATGAGCAACAAAACAGAAAACGAAGCAAAAAAGGTAAGCCTTAAAAGAAGGCTCAAATACGGCGGCATATCGGTACTGCTTTCCGCGGTCGTCATCGCCGTCGTAATAATAGCGAACGTGATAATCACGTCCGTCGTAAGATCGAACAACTACTATACGGACCTTACCGGTTCCGGACTCTATACTCTGAGCGACAAGGCAAAGGATTATCTGAAGCAGATAAAAGCGCCGATAACGATAAAATTCGCCGTCCCGCTCGATACGATCAAATCGAATTCACAGCTCTTCATGGTCTATCTGACCGCGGATCAGTTCAGCCGCGCGTCGAAGGAGGACGACAAGAACGACGAGATACCGGATATCACCGTGGAATATTTCGATTCATACAAATACCCGGCGCAGTTCGAGAAGTATAAACAGCTCACCTCCGGCGCCGGCTGGTCGAGCACGAACGTGATCATCGAGAGCACCTTCGGAACGGAGGAGGGCGGGGAGGCGACGCTTCCGCTCGTCTACACGCTGAGCTCGTTCTTCACGACGTCTGAGGGCAAGACCGTCGGCTTCAACGGCGAACGCCGTTTCCTGCTCGCGTTTTTGCAGCTTGCGGGAGTCGAACAGCCCGTCGTCGTGTTCACGACCGGACACGGCGAGCCGATCGGAAAGTCGCTCTCGGACACCGACAACAAATATTCGGATTTCATGCGGATGTTCGAGGAGCTCGGCTTCAGGATAAGGTATTCCGACCTCACGCGTGAGGATGTCGACCCCGACTGCAGGCTCATCGTCATACTCGACCCGCAGCGCGACTTCATCCCCGCGGAGCTCACCTCGCTTGAAAGCAATTCGGAGCTTGACAAGGTTGCGGATTTCGTATCGCGCCACGGCTCGATAATGGTGTTCCTCGGACCCACGGGCTATGAATACACGAACCTGAGCCACTATCTCGCCGAATGGGGCGTGAAGGTACAGACGACATACACGATAGAGGACAGCGTGAACACGCTTTCGTCCGATGACCGCAGCTTCTCGGTCGTTTACACGACAGAGGGACTCGGCGCGTCCGTTCAGCAGAACTACAGGAACCTGAGGACGAAATTCGAGCACGCGGCGCCGGTGCAGATACTCTTCACCGAGCGTGAGACGAGCTCGATGAACATAACGAGCTCCTTCCGTACGAGCCCGCAGGCAAAGGCGTACGCGTCGGATACCGACGTGCTCGCTCCCGCGGATACCGGCTCGCCCGACGGCTTCGACCTGTTCGTCGTCTCGAGCAAGCTCAAGTATGAAAACAACGAGGATTATTATTCGTACGTCCTCACCTGCGGATGTCCCGAGATGCTGAAATACTGCGGATCGCAGGCGTACGCGAACAGGGGCATACTGAACGTGCTTCTCACGAGGATACCGCTGCTCAAGATCCCGGTGGATATCGATTACAAGAATCTTGAAAACTACGGTCTGACGTCCGTGACGAGCGGCGCCGTCCGCGGCTGGACGGTCGTTCTGGCGGTCGTGCTTCCCGTCGTGACGCTCGGCGTCGGCGTGTTCGTCGTGGTCAGAAGAAAGAGACACTGAAATGGAAGATATATACGAAAAACAGGAAAACGGAGACGCCGAGCCGAAGGAAACGGACATAACGGCTGAAAACTCCGATTCCGAGCTGCACAGCATACTCTACGGCGGAGAATACTCCGAGTACGGGGACGCTCTCGGCAGCGAGGAAGAGCTGCCCGCCATGAGCCTGAAGACCTTCGGACGGAAGGAAGAGGCGAAAACGGAGAAAAAGACGGTCACCGAGACGACGAAGAAGGTCAGGACTATCATCATCGTCTCGGCGGTGATCGTCGCCGCCGTTGCGCTCGCCGCGATATTTCTGCCCGGTCTGTTCAAAAAAGAGGTAGAGCAGCCGCCCGTTCTGTACGAGGGCGAGGTGCTGTCCGGCAGCCGCAGGGTCATGATGTTCGAGCATCTGGAACGCTCGCAGATACAGTCGATTGAGGTGCACAACGAATACGGCGAATATACGGCGTATTACAACGCGGAGACCGATAGATTCTGCTTCAAAGGTCTCGAGGGAGCGCCGTATAACGAGGAACTGTTCTCTCAGCTCATCGTCGCGGCGGGCTTCCCGCTCATTTCCGACAGGTTCTTACCGGGAGAGGATCGCGCGGATCTTTCGGAATACGGACTCGCCCCGGAGGACGACAAGGCGTATTTCGTGATCACCACGCGCCCGGTCGAGGGAGAACAGACCCGTTCCTACAAGGTGTTCATAGGAAAGCCTTCGCTTACGGAGAATTATTACTACTGCATGGTGGAGGGACGCGATATAGTTTACATCCTTGAACAGTCGATAAAGACGACGCTGCTTGCCGACGTGAAGTCGCTTCTGACGCCTATCCTTACGTATCCGATAGAGGACAACTCTTATCTCACTAACATCTCACAGATCATCATAGGCAAGGACGGCTCGCTTTTTGCCCTGATCCAGTATCAGGACGAGCAGGCGAACGTGCCGGGCGTCGAGAATTTCGGCGTCACGGTCCCGTATATAGTGACGAAGCCGGTCGAATACGACGCGTCGACCGAAAAGATGACGGCGCTTCTCGGACAGATAGTGAACATGTCCGGCTCGCAGCTGCTTGAGTACAGCATCTACGACATAGTGCCCGCGGTCGACGAGAACGGCGACCCCGTGCTTGACGAGAACGGGGAGCAGGAGCACGATTACGTGCTGAAGCCCGGGATCGGCGAGAAGTACGGTCTTTCGGATCCCGCGTTCGATATTTACTACAAATACAAGGCCGCGGACGGTATAGTCGTCGACAATATGGTGTCCGTCAGCGCGAAACAGCGCGATGACAGCGGCGAATACTACTACGTCGCGTCGCACGTTTTCGATACGATAGCGAGGGTCGAGGCGAGCGCACTCACGTTCCTCGACTGGTCGCTCATGGATTATCTCGACAAGCCGGTCTTCAGCGTGAACATCGACAAGGTCTCGCGCATAAAGATCGACGCGGAGGACAAGCATTACGACTTCACGCTCACCGGCACCGGCGACGACCTCGTCGCCACGGAAACGGCGAACGGAAGAACGACGTTCAGAGGAGACGACAAGGACGTCGGAGAAAACCGCGGTATACGCAACTTCAGAAAGTTCTATCAGACGATACTGAGTATAAACAGGGAAGATTTCACGGAGGAACCGCATGAGGATGAGAGGGCTCTGCTCCTGACGATGGAGGTGACGTTCAGAAACGGCACCGTCAGAACGTACAGATTCTACTCTTATTCCGAGCGCCGCTGCTTCATGACCGTCAACGACAGCGGTGAGTTCTACGTGATGCGTTCGATGATACGCAAGCTCGTGTCCGACGCCGATAAGCTCCTTTCGTATCAGGCGGTCGACCCGAGAGCGGACAACTGAGGAAAATTCGGAATTCGGAATGATGAATTCAGAATGAGTAAAGCGGGACAAAGCGGGTCGGAATTCTGAATTCAAGTGATCAGTGATCAACGGGTCCGGCTGAAGAAGTCCGTACCTCGACCGTTCGTGCTCTGCGACCTCAACGCCGGGGGAGCCCCACCCCTCAAACTCCCCCTACCCCCCCCTCTTACCCCTCCCTCAGAAGTATCTGAGGGGGCGCGGCCGGAAAGCCGGCCTTACATCCGGTTTGCGGTGCCCAAACGAAACGTGATTTGCTTTATCCGCCCACGGCGGGAACCCCCACCGCTCACAAGTTCGCGGCGGGGAACCCCTTTGGCGGCGCAAATCCCGTTTCCCCCCTATCCCCCTCTTACCCCTCCCTCAACTCCGGAGAGAGTTGAGGGGGCTCGGCCGAAAACGCGCGGAGTGCCCATAACTGCCCGCAGGCGATCATAGCTCATAACTGAAAAGCCCCCGTCATACAATTACACTCGACAGCGGTCGAAGGAGCTCCTTCGCCATGCTCGGGATGACGGGGCGCTTATCATTCCGCATTCTTGATCCATCACTCTTAATTCAAAAGGTGTTTTATGAAAAAAATTTGCTGCATCGTTCTTGCTTTGCCGCTTTTGCTTGCGGGATGCGTCAACGGAGACGCGGGCGTGACCGATCCGAAGGTGACCGAGGAGCCTTCATCCGCGGCGACCGAAACACTGCCGGACGATCCCGGCACTGAGACGGCGCCGGACACGGAAACAGAGCCGGAAACCGAACCGGAAACGGTACCGGATCCCTCGCGCGTGACCCTCATGATAGAGGATTTCAACAACGTGACGGACGCCGTGAAATATTTCACGATGCCGGATCTGTCGACCTTCGGGATCGGCTTCCCGGAGCTTTCGTCCGATACGGAGTACGCGCAGGAGGGCGCGTCGCTTCTTGCGACGCTCCGGCGCGATACCTGGTGTCAGGTCTATGAGATAAGAGGAGAGCGTCTCGATGTCTTCAAGGAAGCGGGAGACGGTATGTATCTGCGGATGTACGTCGCCGCGCCGGACGGAAGCAGCGTAGGCTTCACGTTCTGCCTGGGCTCCGAAAACGGATCTCACAGAAGCTATCCCGACGCGGCGGGCGCGATCCTGACGGACATTTCCGGCAAAAGCTTCGAGACGGCTGCCGGAAACGACACGGATGACGCCGGGCCTTCGTCCTCGTTCCGCGTTCCCGCGGGCTTTTGCGGATACGTCGCGGTGCCGCTTGACGTTCTGAGACCGTGGAGAGGAAGCGAGGGGATATCCGGTATCGGAAACGTCGATTATCTGAAGCTCGACGTGAGACCGACGGTCGCGGACGCGGGGGACAGATGCGCCGTAGACGCGCTCTGCATCACCGACAGCCCCGTCGCGGAGCTTTTCCCCGGGCGCGCGGACGATCCGGGATCATCATACAGCTCAAAAAACGAGGAGGCGGAATATATGTTTTCCGAACTCAAAAACAAAGAAGCGACGTTTCAATACTGCCCCGAATACGATCCGAAGGGCTATCCGGGCATAAAAGCCGTCTGGATGGACGGGGTGAAATACGGCGGCAAGGACACGAAATTCTTTGCGTATATAGGCTTTCCCGAGGGCGCGTCTTCGGACAGTCCCGTGCCCGGGGTCGTGCTGCTGCACGGCGGCGGAGGATACGCGTATCCGTCGTGGGTGAAGATCTGGAACGACCGCGGATACGCGGCGATAGCCGTCGGAAACACCGGATATTACCCGGCAAAAGAGGGAATGACTGACTTTTATTCAGCCTCGTCGTGGACGCGTGAGATACCGGCGGAAACGCTCAAAGCGGATCCGCGGATCATGCCGCCCGACAACGACGGTATGTATTCGTCGCAGGGGAAGCTCGACCGCATGTGGATGTATCACGCCGTCGCGCAGACGATGACGGCGAACACCCTGCTCCGCGCTGATCCGAGAGTGGACGCCGATAAAGTCGGCGTGACAGGCATATCGTGGGGCGGCGTAATAACGTCAGTCACCCTTGGTTACGACGACAGATTCGCGTTCGCCGTGCCGGTCTACGGCAGCGGATACCTCAACGAGGCGCATTCATGGATGCGCGACAACTTCAACACGCCCGGGACAAAGGAGCTGTGGGAGCCGTCGCTCAGACTGAAGGGGTGCCGCACGCCGATCCTCTGGCTTTGCTGGGCGGACGACAACTGCTTTTCGATAAACTCGAACAGCAAATCGTGTCTTGATACGGAAAACGGAGTCCTTTCGGTGATACAGGGCATGGGACACGGCCATATAGAGGGCTGGAGCAGAGAGGAGATATACCGCTTCGCCGATCAGACGGTGAAGGGCGGCGAGCCGCTTCCCTCGCCCTTGACTCTGCCGGGCAAGGGGCGCGATATATCGTTTGAGATAACCGTCCCCGCCGACGCGTCGTCCGTCAAAGCGCGGGTGTGCTGCATAACGGAGCCGCTCAGCTATTCCGCAAACGGCAGACTTCACATAAACGGACAGAATACAATAGACCAGGAATGGCACTTCACCGCGTGCAAGGTCGACGGCGGCAGGATCAGCGCCGTTTTGCCGGATGAAGCGCACAGCTATTACGTTGAAATATCCGCCAAATGCGGCGGAAAAACTTATATAACGTCCACCCCGTTTACGGATGTGGAACAATGAGGTAAGAAATGGATCAGATGATCTCGATCGTTGTGCCTGTTTACAACGTAGGGCAATACGTCGCGCAATGCGTTGAGTCGCTGACGCGCCAGACGTACGGCAATATTGAAATTATACTGATAGATGACGGATCGACGGACAACAGCGGAGATATCTGTGACAGTTTTAAAAACGACTGCAGGGTGAGGGTATTCCACACCGAAAACAAAGGCCTTTCCGCCGCAAGGAATCGCGGCATAGACAGCGCCCGGGGAGAATGGATCGGATTCGTCGACAGCGACGATCGGGTGGAGCCCGGAATGTTCGGGACGATGCTCGAATGCGCCGAAAAGACGGACGCGCAGATCGTCGTCTGTGATTTTGACCGCGAGTATGTCAGCGGAACACGTCCGTCGGGCATGCCGGAAAAGCGCACGGAACTTAACGGTCCGGATCAGATCGCGTCGTCATACACAGAGCTTCTCGGAGTCTACGTTTGGAACAAGCTGTTCCGTTCGAGCTTTTTCAAGGACGGTTTCCGGTTTCCCGAAGGCCGCTTGTTCGAGGACTATTATCTGTCGTCCGAGATCATAAAAAACGGCGGCAAGGTGGTAAAGATCCCCGATCGGCTGTATCATTACAGACAGCGTGCCTCCAGTATTGTGCACAAGCACACGCCGGACGTCGAGGCGGACCGCTGGAAGGCGCGACTGAACAGATACAAGACGTTCGTTTCCGTAGGAGCCGACACGCGCGCCGTGATAAAAGAGTGCGTATCCTCAGCGTTTTACGTGACGTGCACTTTTACCTCCCGGAAAAAAATGACGCAGGAGGAAAAAGACGTCCGGCTCTCAGTCGGCGGGTTTATCAGGGAGCATTACAAAGAGATAATATACGGAAAATACGACTTCCGGACCGCTTTGAAAGCGTCCGTCTGCCGGCTCGGCGAGGCAGGCGTCCTTACGGCAAAGCTAATATATTTCTTCACCACCCGTGTAAAGCCGCGCATCGTTCAGAACGCGAACGACCTTTTCACGTGACAGGTGAACGGAAAGGCGGACCGATTAAATCAACGGCCCGGGTGTGCCGGGCTGAATTCAACCGCAAAGTGATAAACGTGCAGTAATCGACGAGGATGGCTGATGAAGAATCTGCCCCGATCGTTCGTACTCTGCGGCTTAAACGCCGGGGGAGCCCCACCCCTCAAAACTCCCCCTATCCCCCTCTTACCCCTCCCTCAACTCCGGAGAGAGTTGAGGGGGCGCGCGCGGCGGGAGCAAGCCCCCGCCCTACGGCGGCACAGACGGTGAGCGGCGCTGATCGAAGGAGCTCATTCGCAGCGCTCGGGATGACAACGCACTCATAATTCCTAATTCTTAATTCTCTTTATTCTTACCGCCATCACGGTCATGTCGTCGCGGAGGCCGTGGGCGGTCTTTGCGTTTTCGAGGACGGCGTCGCAGACTGTCTCCGGAGAGGCGCCGGCTGCGGATCTGAGCGTTGCGACAATACTTTCAGTATCCTCGGTCTGGCCCGTCACGCCGTCGCTCACCATGACGACGGTGTCGTCCGGCTTGAGCTTCAGGGCGATCTTTTCCGCGCTCAGCTTTTCCATGATCCCGACCGGGGGCGTATGCGAGGTTATTCCGTACACCTTGCCGTCCCTTATAATGAACGACGGGCACGCTCCGCACTTATAGAATACCGCGGAGCCGTCAAGCGTGTCGAGCGCGAGCACGTCGACCGTCGAGAAGCATTCGGTCCGCCGCAGCCTCATCAGTCTGTTCAGCGTATCGAGCGCGTCCGATCCGTCGGCGTCGGCGTAGAACAGTCTCCCGAGCGTGACTCCGGCGAGCCTTGACGAGACCGCGGCGTCACGCCCGCTGCCCATACCGTCGCATACCGCGAAATACAGCATATCTCCGCAGCGGACGGAGAACGACGTGTCTCCGTTTATGAACCTGTCCTCCTTTGCCGCGCCGGACGACGCGTGATCCGCATCAATCACGGGTGACTGCTCCGTCCGGAACACGATCCTGTCCTCCCACGGGCTGAGCTCCGGCTCCGTCAGACTGATCCCGAGAGCCTTTTCCGCGGCTCGCCTGAGCTCGGCGGCGTTCAGCCGCGGCCCTCCGATGCCGCAGCACGCCGTTATATATTTTTTCCGCGATCCCGTGACGGTCACGTCACCCCGGAACGCCTCTCTGAAGAGCGGCTGATCCGCGAGCAGAGCCGTGCTTTCCCGGTCTGTCTCGAAGGAGCGTGACGACGCGTCCGCCGACGCTCTCAGCAGTCCTGACGTGAAGGCGCAGCTTTCGGACGCGGCGCCGGCGCGGTCGCTTTCCGTCAGGCGTCTCAGATAGTCGCCGGTCCTGATCCCGAGCTTTGCGGTCAGGGCGTCCTTGTGCCTGCAGTTTGCCGCGACTGCCGCGGGCAGCAGATCCGCCGTTACCGGCTTTCCCGCGGCTGCCGCGTCGACGGCGGCAGGGAACGATACGGCGCCCGGAAAGCAAACGGCTTTTTTCGGACAGCCGCCGCAGAACGACGCGGCGGTATCGGAAAAGACCCGTGCGAGGCGCCGCTTGTCCGGACGCCGTTCATCCTCCGAGATCCCGCGCATCACGGAGGCAAGGCTCCCGTACGCCTCCGCCATCCGGATCACGCTCTGCCTTTCGCGCAGGGCGGCGTCCTTCGCAGCGGGCGCCGCGGACGATCTCGCTTTTTCGCCGCTTTTCAGAAGTCTGACCGTTCTGCCGCCCTTGAGCTTGCCGAAGTATTCCGCCGGCAAAACGAGGCACGCGGCGATCGACGCCTCGGGAAGCAGAGACACGAGAGTGGAGAAGCCCCCGGTCTGCAGGCCTATGAACAGTCCGGATACGAGAGAGAACAGTATACCGATGTACGCCGAAAAATGAGACAAAAGCCCGCATAAAAAGCCGACCGAGCCGTAAACGGGGCAGAGAGACAGCTCCGTCGCCGCGCCGCACAGAAATCCCGCCGCCACTCCGAAAAGCGCGCCGCAGCGTCTGCCGGCTATGAGCGTCAGCGTGAACGCGGCGAGCGCCGACGCCCGGATTCCGAACATGCTTATCCCCGAAAGCGAGATCACCGCCGAGTATATGAGCGCGGCGACTCCGGCGCCGTACTTCTCGGTCCCGCGGCTTCCTGCGTCAAGGAACGCGGAGTACGCGAACACGCCGCCGCAGACGCAAAGCATGTAAAACGCCGCGGCGAGCAGATCGTAGTATCTGAAGCCGTTGTATATCACCCGGATCGCCGATACGGTGAACCCGCCGGCGGCGGCGGACGCGATCCTTGCCGCGAGACCGTCGTTCAGGGAGAGGAGGGAGCCCTTTGACCTTCTCAGAACGTATGAAAGCGCGTATCTGAACGACAGCGACACCGCGAGCCCGGACAGCGTCGACGCCGTCTTCAGCGGATCCGCGAACAGCGTGCCGAGCGCAAGCCCGAGCGACGCGAACGGTATACCTTCACGCACGGCGCAGACGAACGCGAGGCCGAGCGGAGACGTCTCGAACAGAAGCTCCGCCCTCCCGAACAGACACGCCGTGAACGCGAAAACGACGCTTTTTACAATGATCTCCTTTTTTTCCGAAACGGCGGACAGCAGCGCTCCGTATCCGCCGGACTTTGTTTTTTCCTTCATTTTCTTGCCTTCCTTTGTCGCTTTGCTATATGATACACCGCCCGGGGCGATAACATTGTCATACCGTAGTGTCGCAGAATATTGTTTTTATTCGAGAATCTGAAAAGAAAAGTCAAGATTTTGTTTTGACCGCCGTTTTAGTCGCCGCGTGGCGGTATTTGCCGCACGGTTTTTCGGGTATGCGCAAATTTTTTCCGTTTCGTTATAAAAAAATGTGTAAAAGCTATTGAAATTTCCGCCGGTTTATGATATTAATATAATAGAGATATGATACCGTAAAAGTCCGGATCCCGGGCGGCGAACGGTACAGACGACATCAAATAAATCACAGAGAGGAAAAAAATGAAAAAGTATTTAGCTGTGTTTTTCGCGGTCCTGATGCTCGCGTCCTGCTTCTTTACGGGATGCGCCGAAAAGAAGGATCCCGCGACGACGACGGGCGACGGCACGGGCGACGGAACGACCGCTCCCGAATCTGAGGTCGTGACCGAGGTCTCCGACGATCTGCCCGAGACTTCCTTCAAGGGAAGGGAATTCAGAGTGCTTCTTCAGGAGCAGTCGAAGACGGACGTATACACAGAGGATCACGAGACGAGCGACCCGCTGCATGACGCGGTCTTCCGCAGAAACAACAACGTTATCGATAGATTCGGCATCGATCTTATTGTCGAGTATAACGAGTATTCTGCCGTCAACGCCGCCATCAGCCGTTCCGTGAAGGCCGGCTCCAATGACTATGACCTTTGCTTCGTGCACATGGTCTCCGGCGCGTCGCTCGCACAGTCGAACGAGGTGCTCCCGTTTGAGCTTTTGCCGTATGTGAACCTTGAAAAGCCCTGGTGGGACAAGGATATAAGGAACGGCTTCTCGATCAGGAACAATCTTATGATGGTGAACGGCGATATAAGCCCCGTCAGCTTCAGCATCACGTCCTGCCTGTACTTCAACAAGAAGATCCTCACGAGCCTTGACCTTGAGTTCCCGTACGAGCTCGTCAGATCCGGTGAATGGACCTTCGACAAATTCATCGAGTATACTAAGGACTTCACCGCCGACGGTGACGGCGACGGCAAGATCTCGTCCGACAGCACGAAGGACACCTTCGGTCTGTCGTCGTGGTATCTCGATGTTCCGTACAGCTTCTACTACGCCGCGGGCGGCATGCTCGTATCCAAGGATCAGGACGACGTCCCGTACTATGATCCGCAGCTCGAGCGCGACACCGCGATCTACGCGAAGATCTACGACGCGATAATCACGAATAACGCGTATTACGAGACGGACAGCACCGCGGCGAAATTCCCCAACGTCGCAAAGACGTTCGCGGACGGCCGCGCGATGTTCCTTGACGCGAAGCTCGCAACGGCTGAAGAGCTGCGCGACATGGAGGACGATTTCGGTATCCTTCCGGTCCCGAAGCTCAAGGCCGATCAGGAATACAAATCTTTCGTCAACGGCGCATCGAGCATGGTGTGCGTGCCCGCGTCCGTTCCGGAATCGAACCGCGAATTCGTTTCGATCATAATCGAGGCGCTTGCAAGCGAGGCTTACCGCGTTGTAACGCCCGTGCTGAAGGAGACGTATCTGAAGCGTAAGATGACGCGTGACGCGGATTCCGCCGACATGATAGACTACATAGTCAGAAACCGCGTGTTCGATATGGCTTACGTTAACATGCACGACGGAGTCGGTTCCTACGTGCGCGATCTGCTCACCAAGGGCTCGAAGGATATATCCTCCAAGCTCAAGAGCTATGAGAGGTCCGCAAAGAAGAAGGTCGAAAACATAGTGAAGGCGTTCGACAAGAGCCTTTCAAAATAACGAAGTGTAAAAGGGAGAACGGACGCGGAGACGCCCGCGCTCCCTTTTTCGGTAAATAAACGTATTTATCACGGGAATCTTCATTTGCCGGCTTCCGTGACGCATGTCGGCTCAATATTTTCGCTGTAAAGGAATAACAAAACGTATGAAAAACAAATTGTGCACAGTCATTGCTCTCGCTCTTCTGCTCGCGACTCTCTTCGCGGAGGGCTGCGCCGTAAAGGAAGAGGAGACGACGGCGGCAGACGGTACCGCAAATGCCACGGAAGCGGATGAAACCGCCGTTCCGGACGATCTTCCGAACAGCAAATTCAGCGGCAGGACGTTCCGCGTGCTGCTACAGGAGGGCGGTCAGTCCGACTTTTTCACGGAGAATCACGAAATAGCCGAGCCGGTACATGACGCCGTGTTCGAGCGCAACAAAAACGTTGAGGACCGTTTCGACGTCAGATTCGAGATAAACGTGGACGGATACGTCAACGTGAACAACAGGATAAAAAACAGCGTGAAATCAGGCGCCGACGAATACGACCTCTGCTTCGTCCATATGGTGTCCGGAGCCGAGCTCGCGCTGGACAACGACGTTCTGCCTTTTGAAAAACTGCCGTACATCGATCTGTCGAAGCCCTGGTGGGACAAATCGATCAAAAACGGATTTTCCATAAGAAACAATCTTATGATGCTTAACGGAGATATAAGCCCGTTCAGCTTCAGCATAACGTCGTGTATGTACTTCAACAAGACGATGTTCGACAGGCTCGACCTTGAGTATCCTTACGAGCTTGTGAAAAAAGGCGAATGGACGCTCGATAAACTGATAGAATATACAAAAGGCATAACTCAGGACGCAGACGGCGACGGAAAGATCACGCCGGACGGCTCGTCCGACATATACGGCCTGACGTCGTGGCATCTCGACGTGCCGTACAGTCTGTACTACGCGGCGGGCGGCATGCTCGTATCGAAGGATCAGGACGACGTTCCGTACTATGATCCGCAGCTCGATCGCGATACGGAGATCTACGGCAAGCTGTACGACGTGATAATCACGAACAAGGCGTTTTACGCAACGGATATGGCGAACTACAACAACGTGTACAAGCTGTTCACCGACGGCAGGGCGATGTTCCTCGATTCGATGCTCAACCTTGCGGGAAGCATGCGCGAAATGAATGACGAATTCGGTATTATCCCGGTCCCGAAGCTGAACAAGAGCCAGCCGGAATACAAATCGTTCGTCAACGGCGCCTCAAGCATGATCTGCGTGCCGGCGACGGTAAAGGAGAGCGACCGGGAATACGTCTCTATCCTTATCGAAGGCATAGCGAGCGAGGCTTACAGGATCGTAACGCCCGTACTGAAGGAGAATTATCTGAAACGCAAGGTGACGCGCGACGCGGATTCCGCGGAGATGATAGATTATATCGTCAGGAACCGCGTGTTCGACATGGCTTACGTTAATATGTACGACGGAGTCGGATCATATGTACGGGTCCTTCTCTCCAAAGGCTCGAAGGACATATCGTCCGCGATGAAGTCGTACCAGAAATCGGCGAAGAGAAAGATAGAGAATATAGTCAAGGCGTTCGACAAGAGCCTGCAGAGGGGCTGACGCCGGGCTGAATCCGACCTTGCGGTCGAGCTTTTAAGGGGAAAATATGACGTATCTTGAAAAACTGAAAAAACTTGACGCTTACAGGGGCAGCTGCGGGTACGCGGAGCGGATAATATCTGAGCTTACGTATCTTGACGGCGTGTCCGCAAATGAAAACGGCGCGTATGACGCGCGTATAGAGGCGGCGGCTGATTCGCTTTTGTCAGCCATAGAGCGGGACGGAACGCTGACCGCGTCAGCGGCGAAGCGTGTTGAGGACTCGCTTCTCGATCTGTCTCCCGCGGCGAAGAAATACACGGAGCTTTTCATATCGCACGCTCACATAGACATGAACTGGATGTGGGGCTACAACGAGACGGCGGCGGTCACCGTGGACACGTTCCGCACGGTGCTCGATCTGATGGACGATTTCCCGGGGATGACGTTCGCACAGTCGCAGGCGTCGACTTACGAGATAATCGACCGTTTCTGCCCGGAGCTTTTGCCGCGCATCAAAGAACGCATACGCGAGGGCAGATGGGAGGTGACCGCCGCGGAATGGGTCGAGCCGGACAAGAACATGCCGGACGGAGAGTCGCTCACGCGGCAGATCCTCCAGGCGCGCAAATATCTTCAGAGGATCCTGAAGATCGACCCGGAGATGCTGGACATCGATTTCGTCCCGGATACGTTCGGACACAACGCGAACGTTCCGCTGATCCTCGCCGACGCCGGCGTGAAATACATGTATCACTGCAGGGGACATGAAGGACCGTGCGTATACCGCTATGAGTCGCCGTCCGGAAAAAGCGTCCTCGTCTACCGTGAATATGAATGGTACAACGGAGAGATAACGCCTCACAAATTCGAGCTCGTCCCGGGCTTCTGCCGGAACGAGGGCGTGGACACGTACCTTTGCGTGTTCGGCGTGGGAGACCACGGCGGCGGGCCGTCGAGACGCGATATCGAGAGGATCACGGAATATATGACCTGGCCCCTCGTCCCGACGATGAGATTCGGCACGTTCCGTGAGTTTTTCGGCGCGCTTGAAGGCTCGGGCAGGGATTTCCCGGTATACCGTACCGAGCGCAATTACCTGTTCACCGGATGCTATATAACGCAGTCGCGCATCAAAATGTCTAACCGTATAGCCGAGGCGAGGCTGAACGAGACGGAGGCGCTTTCCTCCGCCGCACATCTGCTCACGTCGGCACCCGTACAGCCGGACAGACTCGACCGCGCGTGGAGAAATACGCTTTTCAACCATTTTCACGATATACTGCCGGGCTCCGGGACCGTCGAGACGCGCGAGTTCGCAATGGGACGCTTCCAGGAGGCCATGGCCGATCTCAACACATACGCCACGCTCAGCATAAGACGGATCTCCGAGGCGACGGATACGACCGCCATACCGTTCAGCGATCCCGGTGAGACCGTATCGGAGGGCGGCGGCGCCGGATATCTGCAGGCGCAGGGAAATCACTATAACTTCACCGCCGCGGAGCGCGGGAACGGTCCCGTGCGCGCGCTGCAGCTTTTCAACCCGACGGGTTACGCGAGAAATGAATTCACCGAGGTCACGGTGTGGGACTATACCCCCGGCTTTGCCGACGCGAGGATCACGGATCCGGCGGGCAGGGAGATCCCGTTTTCCGTGATCAAAGAAGGCGAGGGCTACTGGGGCCACAGGTATTCCGCTCTGCTCGTAAAGGCGGAGCTTGAGCCGTACGGATATACGACGCTCGTCCTGTCGCAGAGAGAGCACGACGGACACAAGCAGATCAGCCCGCGCGTGTATGAATACGTCGATTCACATATAAACGACGACCCGTTCGTGCTTGAAAACGGTCTGATCCGCGCGGTGTTCGAAAAGAAGAGCTGCCGCCTTATCTCGCTGACAGATAAAAAGACGGGAGCCGAGATGATCGGCGAGCCGTCGTGTTATTTCAGGTATGTCGAGGAAAACCCGGTCTATCACATGACGAGCTGGAGAGAGGGCCCGCACACGCTCGAGGAGGACCTGAACGGAAAATACGGCGCACGCTACACGTCGTTTTCGTCAAACGGCGTATTCAGCCGGCTCAACTATGAGCTCCGGTTCGGATCGTCCGTCATAAACTGCTCGGTAAGGCTCACGGAAGGCTCGCCCGTACTCGGATTTACGGCAAGGATCGACTGGAACGAACCGGCGGAACACGGCAGGAAGGTGCCGCAGCTCGCGTTCGCGGTCCCGGCGGCCGTGTTTACGGATGACACGTTCGTCCGTGATATCCCGTACGGAACGCTCCGCATGAAGGACGCCGCGCACGCGGTCCCCGCGCTGTCATACGTTTCGAAGGATACGGAGAACGGCGCGTCCCTGGTGCTTCTGACCGATACGAAATACGGTTACAGATCGGCGGGCGGCGAGCTTTCCGTGACGCTGATCAGAAGCGCATACGATCCCGATCCGTATCCCGAACGCGGTATCCATGACATCCGCATAGGCGTCGCCGTGAGCGGCCGCGGCAAGGAGAGGGAAGTATCGTCGTCCTTCGTCCATCCGATCGCGTTCTTCTCGGCAACGAAGCATCCGGGCGCCCTTCCGCTCAAGGGATCGGCTCTGTCCGTCGACGGCGCGGAGGTGTCCGCGGTAAAGCCGTCCGAGGACGGAGCGGGCATCGCCGTGCGCCTTTTCGATACGACCGGCGCGGACCGCGAGGCGAAAATATCAGCCTGCCGCCCGATCGCTTGCGCTTATCTCTGCAGAAGCGACGAAAAGAAGCTTCATGAGATCAGACCCGACGCGAACACGCTCACGGTCACGGTCCCCGCGAACGGAACGGTGACGGTAGTGATACATTGAGAAATTCGGAATTCGGAATGAAGGATTCAGAATGAGAGGGCGATACAAAGCGGTGTCATCCCGAGCGGAGCGGAAGTTTTGAATTCTTAATTCAAGTGCGCAGTGATAGGTGATCAACGGGTATTGCCGATGAAGTCCGCACCTCGACCGTTTGTGCTCTTCTGCTTTCACGTTCTTGGGGGTGCCCACCCCTCATAACCCCCAAACCCCCTTTCCCCTCCCTCAACTCCGAGAGAGTTGAGGGGCGCGGCGGAGCTTGCGCGGGCGGAAGCGATCCGGGGCTTTCCGCAGTCAGAACAAAGAAAAACCGGCTGACACGGGTCAGTCGGTTTTGTTTCGGTTTTGAACGCGTCACGCGACGCGCGGACTTATCAGAGATACTTGTTGATCTCGGGGACCGCTTCCTTTAAGCGGTCGAACAGATCGGGCCACGTTTCCTGCAAGTACAGGAGCGCGTCTTTGAAGAATATCACGGAGAGCACGATCGAAACGACGAACAGCACGAGAGCGATGATCGACAGTATAAGACCCGCGATCGCCGTGCCTCTGCGTTTCTTCGATACGGAAATGATACCCGCGATAAGACCCACTACCGAGAAGAGCGGACACAGGCAGCAGAGAAGTCCGAGTATACCGAATATAAGGCTGACTATGCCGGACGCTTTGCCGGCACCGTCGTCCTCGGGTTCCTGCGCGGGCCGGTACGTCGGCTGGGCGTACTGAGGCGTATCAAACTGCTGATACTGCTGCTGGCCGTACTGCGGGCGCTGCTGCTGATATCTTTCCTGCCACGACTGCTGACCGTTCGTCTGCTGAGTCTGCTCGGCTTTGGGCTGCTCGAATTTGGGCTGCTCGAACTTGGGCTGCTCGAACTTGGGCTGCTCGAACTTGGGCTGCTCAAACTTGGGCTGCTCGGGCTTCACCGGTTCGTCTGAGGGCCGGAACGTCTGATCCGCCGCCTCGTTTATAACGGTCTCGATCTTTTCATCGATCTCCGGCTTCGGTATTTCCGCGGGATCCGGTACGGATGCCCCGGGCGCGGGTATAACGACAGGCTCGGGTGTTTCGACGGTCTCCGGCTTCGGAGCTTCGGGCTCGGGAACGGGAGCCGCAGCGGGCTCCGGCTTTACAAGCCTGGTACCGCATTCGGTGCAGAAGGAACTGCCTTCCTCACAGACCGAACCGCAATTCGGACATACTGGCATATTATCAGATTCCTTTCATGGTTATTTTTATCTATTATACAACCGCACGGGCTGTTTGTCAATGTTTTTTTACAAAAAATCGTTCGGCGAAAGGTATTTGAACGGTGCCGCCGGTATGTTTCTGAGCACGAGAAACGACAGTATGACGGCGAGGCAGATCCATGCGCCTCTGTCCGTTATGCGCACGCGCTTCATGATCTCCCGCCCGCCGACGACGGATATATACCACTTCAGAAGAAAAAGTATCCCGACGGGCAGAGCGAGCGTGAAGAGCAGGTTGTACTGCAGCGCGTCAAGTATGCGGAGATGCATGAGCGCGTCGATCGCCCTGCCGGCGCCGCACCCGGGGCAGTACAGCCCGGTCATCGCGTGGATGAAACACGGCGGAGATCCCGCTTTGATAAAGAACAGCACGCCCGCGGCGATCACCGCCGGGATACCGACGCCGACGGCGACGCGCGCCGCGGCGGGATATTTTTTCATCTGTTGATCCCTGCCGTGAGAAGCGCCCGTGAATCGGAGAATCTGACCTTGTTGCTCTCCGCGGCGAACACTCCGGCTATGACCTTTTTCGAGCCGAACGCGGCGGATGAGAGCAGACAGCACCCGGCTTCGTCTGTCGTCCCCGTTTTCAGCCCCGTGGCGTTCTCGTAAAAATACGGGCTTTCGGGATCTATCAGCGAGTTGGTGTTGACCCAGGTGTTCTTGTGACCGCTCGCGTATCTCACGTCGTCCTCGTACGTGGCGGCGTATTTCATGATGATCGGCTCTGACAGCGCGGCGTACGCCACCGTCATGATATCTATCGGCGTGGTGTAGTGGTCGTCGTCGTGATAACCGTCCGGGCAGGTGAAGTGAGAGCCGGTGAGCCCGAGCTCCTCCTTTGCGTATCTGTTCATCTCGTCCATGAATACTGCGACCGCTTCCTTCCCGGTGAGCGAATCGTTGCCGGCTATTTTTTTGCCGACGCCCGCCGCGACGACGTAAGCCGCGTCTCCGCCGGACGGGAGCATCATGCCCTCGATGAGCATCTCGAGCGACAGCTCGTGACGTGATTTGACGTACGCGATCGACGAATCCTTCGCAACGAGCTCAAGCTCGTTTCCGGGCTTGAATACAACGTCCGGATCGCAGTGCCTGAGCGCCACTATCGCCGTGAGCACCTTCGTCGTGCTCGCGGGATATATCTTCGCGTCGGGATCACAGTTGATGTAGAGTATTTCCTTTGTTTTCGCGTCGATCAGTATCGCATACGGCGCCGAGACCATCGCGTTCACCTTGTTTTCCGTATATGTGAACTGACCGTACGGCGACGGTTGGGGAGCTTCTGTCACCTGTTCCGTGACCGTCGTTTCGCCCTCCGCCGTATCCTCCGTGTCAGCCGCGGTATCTGCCGTTTCCGGCGCTGACGTCTGAGTACCGGTGTCGGTTGACGGCGCGGCGGTCGTCTGTATATCTTCGGCGCTCCCGCACGAAACGAGCGCGGAGAGCGCGATCACTGCCAAGAGCAATATGCAAATGAATCTTTTCATATTCCGCCTCCGGGGTCTTTTTGTAAATGATACCGCAACTTTACGCTGTTTTAAACACTTTTGCAGTAACGATTTGTAAATATTTGGCCTTCGGTGTGCGATCCGGATGATGCGGAGCGGCAATTCAGCTGAAGGACAGTCGGGAAGCTGAATTCGCCTGACGCCGGGCTGCGAGGTTTGCTCTTGACAAACGGGGACATTTGTGGTAGAATGTATACTGCCGGAGGGGGAAAACGGTGAAAAAAGCCGGTTTTACCTCAAAAAAGGACTGAAATTTAAAAATTATTTCAGATTTCGTATTGAAAAGCACTTAATGTGTAGTGTATCATATATCAGATAAACCAGAGATTTGTTTACGGAGGATACCATTTATGTTGATGGCAGGTGATTTCAGAAACGGCAAGACGTTCGAGCTCGACGGTCAGGTAATGCAGGTCGTCGAATTCCAGCACGTCAAACCCGGCAAGGGCGCGGCGTTCGTCCGCACCAAAATGAAGAACGTTATCACGGGAGCCGTGATAGAGCGTTCCTTCTCGCCTACGGACAAATTCGAAGAGGCCGTGGTCGAGCGCAAGGATATGCAGTATTCGTATAACGACGGAGATCTGTACTACTTCATGGATCTTGACAGCTATGAGCTCGTTCCGATCGACGCGAACAAGCTGAGCGACAACTTCAAGTTCGTCAAGGAAGAGATGATATGCAGACTCGTCTCCTATAAAGGCAACGTGTTCGCGGTCGAGCCGCCGATGTTCGTCGAGCTCGCCGTCACGGCGACCGAGCCCGGCTTCAAGGGCGACACGGCGACCGGTACAACGAAGCCCGCGACGCTTGAAACAGGCGCGACGATCAAAGTCCCGCTGTTCATAAACGAAGGCGACGTTCTGAGAATAGATACGAGGACCGGCGAATATCTTGAAAGAGCAAAGCAGTGAGCTTTGCCGCCAAAGGAGGTAAACTGTTATGACGTTGAGTGAAAAAGTAGCTTATCTTAAAGGTCTTGCCGAAGGCATGAAGGTCGACGGCAAAAGTGACGAGGGAAGGCTCCTTACCGAGATAATCGGTGTGCTTGAGGACGTTGCCGACAGCGTGACCGCGCTTGAGGACGAGTGCGACCGTCTGAACGATTACGTTGAAGAGATCGATGAGGATCTCGGCGACGCGGAGGAATACCTCTACGGCGATGACGAAGACGACGAGTATGAGGATGACGACGATTACGACGAGGACGACGACTTCGATCTCGACGACGAGGACGAAGATTATGACGACGACGTCATAGAGATCGAATGCCCCAACTGCGGCGAGACGATCTGCGTTCCGCCCACGGTCGACTACGCGCATCTCATCTGCCCGTCCTGCAACGAGGAATTCTCGTACATCGAAGAGGATGAAGGTCCCACGGACGAGGACTGACACGAAAAAACAACGCTCCCGACTCCCGTCGGGGGCGCTTTTTTATATTTTTTACCGAAACAGCCTTGATATTACCGAAAACATATTGTATAATAATACGATAAAACGACGGAGGCCGGTCTGATGATACAAACAGTCGATACGAGAGATTTTTCGATGCGGTATATAAAATTCGGCAGCGGAGGACGCGTGCTCGCCGTGATACCCGGGCTCAGTGTGAAGAGCGTGCTTATGTCGGAGGATCAGATCACGGCGGCATACGACGTGTTCGCCCGTGATTTCACGGTATATCTTTTCGACCGCAGACTCGGTATGCCCGAAAATTACACGATCCGGGATATGGCGGCTGACACCGCCGCGGCGATGAAGGCGCTCGGGATAGAACGGGCGGACGTTTTCGGCGTATCGCAGGGCGGCATGATCGCGCAGTTCATCGCGATAGATCATCCGGAGCTCGTGCACAGACTGGTGCTCGGCTCCACGACGCCGCACGCCGTCCGGACGGTCGCGCCCGTCCCGCGTGAAAAAGCGAGGGAGGCGGCGCTCTCCTTCCTTTCCGGGCTGTATTCCGACGATTTCATTAAAAAAGCGGCGCCGGGATTCGATCCGACGGACGTTGAGCTGACGGAGGAAGAGCTTGACAGATTTGCCGTTTCTCTCCGCGCAAGCGACGGCTTTGACGCTTACGGGGAGCTCGGCGGGATAAAATGCCCGACGCTCGTCATCGGCGCGATAGGGGATAAGATCATCCCGCCGCAGGGAAGCCTCGATATCGCCCTTGCGCTCGGCTGCGAGCTTTATATATACGGCGCGCCGTACGGTCACGCGGTGTACGACGAGGCGCCGGATTACAAGAACAGAATTTACTCGTTTCTCATGAGGGACTGATATGGATGAACGGTTTTCGCGTTCCGCGCTGATCCTCGGCGCGGACGGCATGGAAAAACTGAAGAGAGCACGCGTCGCGGTCTTCGGTGTGGGCGGCGTGGGCGGTTACGTCGTCGAGGCGCTCGCCCGTACGGGCGTCGGCGCGCTCGATCTGACGGATAACGACGTCGTGTCCGTTTCAAACATCAACCGCCAGATAATCGCGGACACGGAGACCGTCGGCAGATACAAGGTCGACGTCGCCGCCGAGCGCGTCAGGCGGATAAACCCGGACTGCAAAGTCACGGTCAATAAAACGTTTTTCACCCCGGAAACGTCAGGTAAATTTGATTTTTCGTCGTACGACTACGTAGTCGACGCGATAGATACTGTGACCGGCAAGCTCGGTCTGATCATGTGCGCGAAGGCGGCGGGCGTGCCCGTCATCTCGAGCATGGGCGCGGGAAACAAGCTCGATCCGACGGCGTTTCGCGTCGCGGACATATACGAAACATCGGTATGTCCGCTCGCGCGCGTCATGCGTACCGAGTTGAGAAAGCGCGGCGTGGATTCTCTCAAGGTAGTGTACTCGCGCGAGGAGCCGGTGAAGGCGACGGCGGGAGAGGAGCACGGCAGGCACGCGCCCGGCAGCGTTGCGTTCGTGCCGTCGGTCGTCGGTCTGATCATAGCCGGCGAGGTGATAAAGGATATAACGGGCGTACGGGAGAAAAGGTGAGATATGGACAAGGAGCTTGATCTCTGCGCCGCGGCTGAGCGGAGCATAACGAAAAAGTACAGAAAAACGCTCTGGAACCCGTTCATCGAGGCTGTGAAGACTTATGAGCTGATAAAACCGGGAGACAGGATCGCCGCCTGCATATCGGGCGGCAAGGATTCGATGCTGATGGCGAAGCTTCTGCAGATGCTGCAGAGATTCAGCGAGGTGCCGTTCGGACTCGAATTCATCGTGATGGATCCGGGGTATAACGAAAAGAACAGGGCGAAGATAATCGAAAACGCGGAGGCGCTGAAGATCCCCGTCCGGATATTCGATTCGGACATATTCGAGATAGCGAACGGGGCAGGCGGCGCGCCGTGCTATCTCTGCGCGCGTATGCGCCGCGGGCATCTCTACGCGAAGGCGAAGGAGCTCGGCTGCAACAAGATCGCGCTCGGGCACCATTTCAGCGACGTCATAGAGACGACCGTTATGGCTATGTTCTACGGCTCGCAGCTTCAGGCGATGCTGCCGAAACTGCACAGCAAGAATTTCGGCGGGATGGAGCTCATCCGTCCGCTTTACCGCGTGCATGAGGATGATATAATCTCCTGGGCGTCGTACAACGGGCTCGAATTCATCCGCTGCGCGTGCAGATTCACGGAGCTGTCGTCGGAGCGGGAGGACGCGTCGAAGCGGCTCGAGACGAAAAATCTGATAAAACAGCTCAAAAAAACGAACCCGAATATAGAAAAAAGCATTTTCAACAGCATACACAACGTCTGCCTCGACACGTTCCCGTCGTATAAGAGCGGCGGCGCGCTCCATTCGTTCCTTGACGGTTATGACGTCACGGAGGCGGCGGAGACGAAGAAGACCGTAGAGGTCGCCGCGGCGCTGATCCGCGACGGGGACAGGTTCCTTGTCTGTCAGAGACCGCCGCACAAGGCGAGAGGGCTTCTTTGGGAATTCGTCGGCGGCAAGCGCGAGCCGGGGGAGACGCTTCCGGAGACGCTCGTCAGGGAATGCCGCGAGGAGCTGGGCGTCACGGTGAAGCCCGGGTCCGTATTCGCGCGGCTGATACACGATTATCCGGATCTGACGGTAGATCTGACCGTGTTCAACGCCCGGATAACCGAGGGCGAGCCCCGGCTTCTCGAGCACGTCGATATAAAATGGATAACAAAGGATCAGATCGGGGATCTTCGGTTCTGCCCGGCGGATGAAGAGATCATTGAAAAGATAAAGAGGATATGACAGATAAGCAGAAAAAGGACCTGTTTTTAAGACAGGTGAAGACGATGGAAACTCTGCTCGAGCACGGCGCGATCAGCCGCGAGCAGTTCGAATTCAGCTATAACGGGCTCGTCACGAAGATGGGCATAACGGATAAGGAGCTCGCCGAATGGAAAAAACAGAGTACCTGAGCGGCGAGCCGGAATTCCTTCTCGTTCAGATGACGGACAGGGACGAGGATATCCGCCCGGAGTTTGAATATATAAAGGATCACACCGTCCGCGGCTTCCTTATGCTTTCCGTGCGCGTAAACGACTGGTTTGCCGATCTGTCGCCGTGGGAGGCGCCGCCCGTTTTCGGGAAGACGCCGTTTCGGGGAGGCGCGGAAAGTACGCTTTCGGCCCTTGAAACAGAGATCATACCGGAGGCGCTCGAAGGTCTGCCCCGCGGCGTGAAGACCGTCCTCGGCGGATATTCCCTTTCCGCGCTTTTCGCGTTGTGGGGAGGCTATAACTACGAGGGCCTGTACGGCATCGCCGCCGCTTCGCCGTCCGTGTGGTACGAGGGCTGGGACGCGTATATCCGCACCCGCCGCATGACGTGTAAGAACGTATACCTGAGCGTCGGCGACCGGGAGGAGAAGGCCAAAAACCCGGTAATGGCGCGCGTCGGCGACCGCATCCGGGACACGTATTCATATCTTTGCTCGCAGGGCGTGTCCGCCGTGCTCGAATACAACGAAGGAAACCACTTCAGGGACGCCGATATCCGCACGGCGAAGGCGTTCCTTGATATAATGAAACGCGATGGATGACGCATACCGCGGATTTGCGGAAAAATACAAGCTCAGACTTGACGAAAGACAGGCGGCGGCGGTCTGCTCCGCCGATGTTCCCACGCTTCTCGCCGCCGTCCCCGGCAGCGGCAAGACGACGGCGCTCACCGCGCGGCTCGGATATCTCGTACACGTGCTCGGGGTCGACCCCGGAAACATCCTCGCGATGACGTATTCCGTCTCCGCGGCGAAGGATATGCGCAGAAGATACGAATCCGTGTTCGGCGACGACGGCATTGCCTTCAGAACGATAAACGGCGTCTGCGACAGGATAATAAAACGGTACGGCAGACTCACCGGGAAGGAGCCGTTCAGGCTCGTCTCCGACGAAAGGGAGTCCGCGTATATATTGAGGAGCGTATATAAAGACGTCCGCGGCTCGTATCCGACGGACGCCGACGTGAAGCAGCTCAGAACGGATATAACGTATCTGAAAAACACGGGCTGCGATCCGGAGGAGCTCGGACGCGATATGAAGGAAATGGCGGAGCGGTACGGCAGGATACTGCGCGGCAGCCGCCTGATGGACTACGACGACCAGATCGTCTACGCACACAGGATCCTCCGGAAGAGCCCGGGGATGCTCGATGAGCTGAGGCGGCGCTATACGCACATCTGCGTCGACGAGGCGCAGGACACGTCAAAGCTCCAGCACGAGATGATCCGGATGCTCACCGGCAGAAAAGGCAGTATCTTCATGGTCGGCGACGAGGATCAGAGCATATACGGCTTCAGGGCGGCGTGGCCTGACGCGCTGGCGCGGTTCGAGCAGGACCATGACGGCGCCCGCGTTATGTTCCTTGAGAAGAATTACAGATCGTGCAAGAGCGTGGTCGCCATGGCTGACGGCTTCATAAAAAAGAATAAAGGAAGACGCGAAAAAAAGATGATCGCCGAGCGATCCGATCAGGGCACTGTCGAACGGATCAGGGTCCCCGACCGGATGAGACAGTACGAGGAGGCCGTAAAGCTGCTCGTTTCGTCGGACAGACAGACGGCGGTCCTGTACCGGGACAACGAATGCGCGCTGCCGCTGATCGACCTGCTCGACCGCGCCGGCGCCGATTTCTCGGTCAATATGAGATCGGAGACGATGTCGTTCTTCACGCACCGCGCGGTGACGGATACGGAGAATATGATCAGATTTGCGCTCGATCCTACGGACACGGACGCGTTTTCGGAGATATATTATAAGATCGGCTCGTATCTGACGAAGGATCAGACGGCGCAGATCACCGCGATAGCCCGCTCGAGAGGGCTGTCCGTATTCGGCGCGGCGTACGCCTCGGGACTTCTGCCGTACGGCGTGATGTCGCGGATGCGCGAGCTGAAGGAGAGCTTTGCCCGCGTGCGCACGGCGACCGCCTCCGACGCGCTCGATATACTTTACCGTGAGCTCGGATACGAGGAATGGATCTCAGACCGCGGCGCCGGCGCCGAGAAGCTGCCCATACTCCGCGCGACGGCGGCGGGCTGCCGCGATATCGCGTCGTTTTCGGAAAGGCTCCGCGAGCTGAAGGATATAACCGAGGCGCACAAGGATCTTCAGGGGAGGCGCATAGTCCTTTCCACCGTCCATTCGAGCAAGGGACTCGAATACGACACGGTGATCCTCACTGACGTTTTCGACGGCATGCTCCCGAAAACGGATCCCGCGGACGCGGCAAAACCGGGGAGCCCCGAAGAGCGGGAATATATGGAGGAGAGAAGGCTCTTCTACGTGGCCGTGACGCGTGCGAAAAACGCGCTCTATGTGTTCAGCGCGGACAGCGAACCGTCCTCATTCTGTGCGGAGCTGTTCGACCGCGGGCGCGATAAGCCGGCGTCAAACGAACCGTTTTACCCGGGCGAGCGTGTGAGGCATCCCGTTTTCGGATCCGGCGCCGTATCAAAGACCGACCGTGAGTACATAACGGTGGATTTCGATCTGTACGGGCGGAAAAAGCTCGACCGTGACATAGTAATAAAGAATTCGCTTTTGAAAGAAGTGAAAAAATAAAGGAGACATCATGAAGAGAAAACTCATATCAGTCCTGCTCGCGCTGACGCTCGCCGCGCTTCCCGCCTGCGGCAAAACCGACGCGGACGGCACCGCCGCCCCCGCGACCGGGACGCCGGCCGAAAGCGTAACCGAGACCGAAACACGGGAAATCACAGAAACGGAGGAAAAACCGATGGAACCCGTAAGAACGTTCTGCAACCCCATATCTGATATCTCGGCACCGGACCCGTATATAACGTATCATGACGGATATTATTACGGCCTTGCCACGCTCGTGCCGTTCGTGCGCCTTTACAGGAACAAAACGGTAGAGGATCTGTTCACGAAGGGCGAATACAAGGATATCTTCCAGACCGGAAACGACATAGGCGGCGGCAAGACGCTCGGCTGGAACGTATGGGCTCCCGAGATCCACTATATCCCGACGACGGGCAAATGGTGCGTCTACTCCTGCGCGTGCACGGACGGCTTCGACTTCGGCTCCATGCGTATGTTCTGCCTTGAGTCCGAAACGGACGACCCGTTCAGCGACTATACGTTCAAGGGCCTGACGATCAGCAACCGCATCGGAATAGATCAGACCGTGTTCTACGACGAGGCGAGCGGTGAGCTCTACACAGCCTTCTGCGATTTCAACGAGCGCGGACAGTGCATAATGCTCTCTTATATGACAAGCCCTTACAAGGTCGGATCGAAGCGCGTCATAATCACCGCTCCCGAATACAAATGGGAAAAGCGCGGGACCGACGCAAACAACGACGGCAGAGTGAACGAGGGACCGATATTCCTGAAGCGCGACGGCAGGATCTTCCTGCTCTATTCCGCCTCGGGCTGCTGGTCTCAGTGGTACTGCCTCGGTATGCTCGAATACAAGGGCAAGGATACGTCGAGAAAGAACTTTCTCGATCCCGACAACTGGGTGAAGAGCAAGGAACCGGTGTTCGAATCCGCGAACGAGGTCTACGGCGTCGGTCACTGCAGCTTCTTCCAGAGCCCCGACGGCACGGAAACGTGGATCGCCTACCACGGCATGGCGACGCCGGACGCCGGAGTCGAGGGCAGATACGCGTATATACAGAGGATAGATTTTGACGAGGACGGCACACCGCTGCTCGGAGAACCCCTGCCGCGCAGCGAAAAGATAGCTGTCCCTTCGGGAGAATAAGACGCTTTTGGTCATAGGTGACAAAAAAGTATTGACAACGACCCGGCGTGATGGTAAAATATACTTATCCGATATGCTGAAAGGTACGTATAATGTTTTTGAAAACGTTCCGCGGCGGCGTACATATAAGAGACGGTAAAAAGCTGTCGTCCGCCTCCGCGATAAAAGAATACAAGCCGCAGGGCGAGCTGACGCTGATGACGAATCAGCACATCGGCGCGCCCGCCGTGCCGTGCGTCAAAGCGGGGGAGCGCGTGCTCCTCGGACAGAAGCTCGCAGATCCCGGCGGCTTTGTCTCGGCGGGGCTTTACAGTCCTGTCTCCGGCACGGTAAAGGCGGTAACCGGCCGTGAATGCATGAACGGCGACACGGCGACGGCGATCGTCCTCGAGGATGACGGGCTGAACGAGGCCGTCCCCGGCTACGGCGAGGAGCGCGACTGGCAGAGCATGACGCCCGCGGAGATCATCGCCGCCGTCAGAGACGCCGGCGTCGTCGGCATGGGCGGCGCGGGATTCCCGACCCACGTCAAGCTTTCCGTAAAAGAGGGTGTGAAGATCGATCACGTGATATGCAACGGCGCCGAGTGCGAGCCGTATATCACCTGCGATCACAGGCTCATGCTTGAAAAGCCATCCGCCGCCGTCCTCGGAATGAGGATCCTCACGTCGCTTTTCCCTGGCTCCGTCGGAGTCATAGGGATCGAGGGCAACAAGCCGGACGGGATAGAAGCGGTAAGCGCGGCGTGCGAGGGATATGACAACATATCCGTCCTGCCGCTTAAGAAAAAGTACCCGCAGGGCGGCGAGAGGATGATAATCGAGGCGGTGACGAAGCGCCGCATAAACTCAAAGATGCTGCCGGCGGACGCCGGATGCATAGTCGTCAATTTCTCAACGGTCATAGCCGTGGCGGAGGCGGTGGCTTACAATATGCCGCTGACGCGCCGCGTCGTCACCGTGACGGGAGACGCCGTGCGCGAGCCCTCAAATTTCCTCACTCCGATCGGGACGAAGGCGCGCGAGCTGATAGAGGCTGCGGGCGGCTTCACAGAGGAGCCGGAAAAGGTCATATTCGGCGGCCCGATGATGGGCTTCGCCGTGTACGATCTCGATCTGCCGGTAAACAAGACGACGTCGTGCATACTGTCATACAAGCGCGACAGGGTGTATCAGCCGTCGGAATGCATCCGCTGCGGCAAATGCCTGACCGTCTGCCCCGAACACCTGATGCCGATAAAGCTGAAAAACACGGCTGACGAGCGCGATTACGCGGAATTCGAGCGGCTCCACGGGCTTGAATGCATCGGCTGCGGAAGCTGCACGTATATTTGCCCGGCGAAGCGCAGGCTCTCGCAGTCCATCGTCGCCGCGAAGCAGTTCGTGATGATAGAAAAGAAAAAAGCGGCGTCGCTGAAATGACGCCGTATCGAAAGGAATTTTTTGATTGAAAACGCTCAACGTTTCGATTTCTCCGCATATACGCACGCCGAAAACGACAAGATCCGTGATGCTCGATGTGATAATAGCGCTGTCACCCGCGATGATCTTCGGCTTCGTGTATTTCGGCTGGCGCGCGCTGCTTATCACGGCGATAAGCGTCGCGTCGTGCGTTGCCGCGGAGTTCGTATATGAGAAGCTGATGAAGCTGCCGGTCACGATCGGAGATCTTTCAGCCGTCGTGACGGGACTGATCCTCGCGCTCAGCCTTTATTCCACCTCGCCGTGGTGGATCCCGATCATCGGCGGAGTGTTCGCCATACTCGTCGTGAAGATGCTTTTCGGCGGTATCGGGCAGAACTTCATGAACCCGGCCCTCACCGCGAGGTGCTTCCTTGTCCTCGCGTTTTCGTCGATCATGACGACGTATCCGGAGGTCGCCTCGGTCGACGCGGTGAGCTCCGCGACGCCGCTTCAGCTGGTCAAGGACGGAGGGACGGTCAGCTACGCTCAGATGTTCATAGGGAATCACCCCGGTTCGATCGGTGAGACGTCGGCGATAGCGATACTCATAGGCATGGCGTATCTTCTGATAAGGCGCGTCATAACCGTGAAGGTGCCGCTTTCCGTCGTCGGCTCCACCGCGGCGTTCGTCGCGCTCTTCACCGCGATCAAGGGTGAGCCGATAACCCTCAATTTTCTCACCGTGCACGTCCTGGGCGGCGGTCTTCTCGCTGCGGCGGTCTTCATGGCGACGGACTATACGACTACGCCCGTCACCTTCTGGGGCCAGATAATATTCGGCGTGGCGGTCGGCCTTTTCACCGCGGTCATCCGCTGCTTCGGCGGTATGTACGAGGGCATATCGTTCGCCATAATCTTAGCGAACCTTCTGACGCCCATAATCGAGAAGGTCACGTATCCGAAGCCCTTCGGCGTGAGGGGAGGCGGAAAAAAATGAAAAAACAGATACTTAAGGACACCCTCGCCCTGCTCGTGATAACGATCGCCGCGGCGCTCTGCCTGTCGCTCGTGTACAGGATCACGTCCGGCAAGATAGAGGAGGCGGAGAAGAAGGAAAAAACGGATTCGTTCTATCTCGTCTCCGACGGCGCGGATTCGTTCGAGGCTATAGCGGAAGACGTGATAAGCGCGTTCAACGCGGATAAGACCGGCGTCGCCGTGCTTGAGGCGTACGAGGCGAAGACCGCGGACGGCGGATTTGCCGGAGTCGTCGCCTCCGTCGTATCACACAACGGCTACGGCGGCGATATTGTGCTTTCCGTCGGCGTTTCGCCGGAAGGCGAGATAACCGGAGTCCGCGTGACCGGGATGAGCGAGACCTCCGGTCTCGGCGCCAACTGCCAGAGCGCGGATTTCACGGATCAGTTCAAAGGAAAGACCGCGGATACGCTCGGTTACGTCAAGAACGGGAACCCGGGCGACGATCAGATCGACGCCATAACCGGCGCCACGATAACGACAAAGGCCGTGCTTGAGGCGGTCAATTCCGGTACCGCGTTCTGCCGCGCGTACATTGCCGGGAGGTGAGCCTGATGATAAAACCGATAGAAAGACTTTACAACGGCATAATAAAGGAAAACCCGACGTTCGTGCTCATGCTCGGCATGTGTCCGACGCTCGCCGTCACCACCTCCGCGACAAACGGTCTCGGCATGGGACTGTCGACGTGCGCCGTACTCATGATGTCGAACCTGATCATATCGCTTCTGCGCAAATTCATACCGGACAGGGTGAGGATGCCGGCGTATATAGTCATAGTCGCGACGTTCGTCACGGTCGTTGAGCTTCTGATGCAGGCGTACGTGCGTCCGCTTTATAACGCCCTCGGGCTTTTCATACCGCTGATAGTCGTCAACTGCATAATCCTCGGCAGAGCCGAGGCGTACGCTTCGAAGCATCCGCCGCTGCCCTCGTTCTTCGACGGGCTCGGTATGGGTCTCGGCTTCACGCTCGCGCTGACGCTCATAGGCTCGTTCCGCGAGCTGCTCGGCAAGGGCAGCGTGTTCGGCTTCGATATAATGCCGAAGGGATTCGTCCCCGCGACCGTAATGATAATGGCGCCGGGCGCGTTCTTCGTGCTCGCCGGTCTCACCGCGCTTCAGAACAAGCTGAAGCTCGGCAAAAGCAAAACCGAGCCCCCGGAGAAATTCTGCTCCGGCAACTGCGCCGGCTGTATGGACGCCTCCTGCAGCCTCGGGAAAAAGGAGGATGAGGAGAAATGAGATACGTTTCCGGTTTCCTGCTCGGGCTCATAAATTTCGCCCTGCTCGATAACGTCGTCCTCAGCCGTTTCCTCGGGCTTTGCCCGTTCCTCGGCGTCTCGAAGAAGACGTCGACCGCCGCCGGCATGGGGACCGCCGTCGTCGCGGTGATAACGCTGTCGTCCGCAATAACGTACGTCATAAACCGTTACGTGCTGATCCCGCTCGGCCTCGTGTATATGCGCACGATAGCGTTCATACTGATAATCGCGGCGCTCGTCCAGTCGGTCGAGATAATACTGAAGAAAAAAATACCGTCGCTGTATAAAGCGCTCGGAGTTTATCTGCCGCTTATCACAACGAACTGCGCCGTCCTCGGCGTGGCGATAGACAGCGCGCAGAAGGGCCTCGGCTTCTTCGACGCGATGGTGTTCTCGATAGGCACGTCTCTCGGATTTCTCATATCCATAGTCCTTATGGCGGGAATACGCGAGAGGATAGAATACAACAAGATCCCGAAATCGTTCAAGGGTATGCCGATAGTCCTGCTGACCGCGGGCCTTATGGCGATAGCCTTCTTCGGCTTCAAGGGCGTTTCGTTCTGAGGAGGTGCGGAGATGTTCATTATAGCTGCCGTCTCCCCCGTCGTGCCGATACTGACGGCGTGCGGCGTCATCGCCGCGGTCAGTCTCGTTATCGGTATCGTCCTCGGAATACTCGGAGAAAAATTCAAGGTAGATACGGACCCGCGTGAGGTGAAGCTCCGCAAAGCGCTCGCCGGCTCCAACTGCGGCGCCTGCGGCTATACCGGATGCGACGCGTACGCGAAAGCGGTAGTGCACGACGGCGCCGATCCCGGTCTCTGCACCGCCGCGGACAGCGCGGAGATAGGACGGATCCTCGGCGTGACGGTCGAGGAAAAACGGCGTATGACCGCATATGTGCACTGCTCCGGCAACTGTACGAAAACAACGGCGAACTATGACTTCACCGGTACTCACGACTGCCGGATAGCGTATCTCGCGCCCGGTCACGGGTCGAAAAAATGCGCGTACGCCTGCTGCGGCTTCGGCACCTGCGCCGATTTCTGCCCGTACGACGCGATACGCGTGGCGGACGGCCTCGCCATAGTCGACCCGGAAAAGTGCCGCGCCTGCGGACGCTGCGTCGACGTCTGCCCCAACCATCTTATCGAGATAATCCCGTATGAGGCGGAATACGTCGTCCGCTGTTCGTCGAAGAGCAAGGGCAAGGCGGTGAGGGAGGCGTGCACCGACGGCTGTATCGGCTGCGGCATCTGCGCAAAGGTATGCCCCGCGGGCGCTGTCACGGTGGAGAACAATATCGCGCATATCGATCAGGAAAAATGCACGGGCTGCGGCGCCTGCGCCGAAAAATGCCCGTCGAAGATAATAGTGAAGAGAAGATGAAACGCGTGATATGCCGCGCGGCGGCGCTTTTGCTTGCCGCCGCGCTGTTTTTGCCGTCCTGCGGCAAAACAAAAAAAAGATACTCCGTTACGTATACGGAGTTTTTTGACACCGTGACGAATTTCACGGCGTACTGCGTGTCGGAAAGTCAGTTCGACCGGGCGGAAAAGGCGGTGCGGGACAAGCTCGGGGAGCTTCACCGGCTGTTCGATATTTACAACGAATATGACGGTACGGTGAATCTGGCGACCGTGAACAGGCTCGCGGGAGACGGCGTACCCGTGCCGGAAGCGATCGGAGACCTGCTTTCGGTATACGGTTTGTTCTGGTACGATACCGGCGGTCTGCTCGATCCGGCGCTCGGCCCGGTGCTCCGCATATGGCACGATTGCCGGGAAAAGGGCGTTTTGCCGGATACGGACGCGCTTGAAGCGGCTGATGAGCACGCGTCGTTCAACCGGGTGTTTATGTCGGACGGCGTCGTAAGGTTTGAATATCCCGATATGTCGCTCGACGTCGGCGCCGTCGCAAAGGGGTACGCGTCGGGCGCCGCCGCCGGGGCGGCGAGAAATGCCGGCGTTTCGGATTTCGTGCTCGATCTCGGCGGGAACGTCCTCGTATCCGGAAAAAAACCGGACGGGGACTGGGTCGTGGGAGTCACGGATCCGACGGGCGAGGGCTTTATAACAAAGCTCGCCGTCACGGACGCCTCTGTCGTGACGAGCGGTGATTATCAGCGGTATTTCGAGGTCGACGGGGTAAGATATCACCATATAATCGACCCGTTCACGCTGATGCCGGCGACAAGATACCGCGCGGTCACCGTCATCTGCCGCGATCCGGCGTACGCCGATGCGCTCTCAACGTCTCTTTTCCTGATGGATGAAGCGGGCGGCGCGGCGCTTTGCCGCAAATACGGCGCGGAAGCCCTGTGGATCAGAGCGGACGGAACGATTTCGAAAACGGAGGGGTTTTCTTCATATGAAAGGTAACGCGAAGCGCGATCTGATACTTGTCGCCTCGGTCGTTCTTGTCGCCGCGGCGCTTTTCTGCGCGTTCCGCGTAAGCCGGGGAGAAGGCACCGCGGTCGAGATAACGGTCGACGGGAAGGTATACGGAACTTATCCGCTTGACGATGACCGCGAGATCGACGTTGACGGCAGGCTCGTCGTGTCGATAAAGGACGGGCGCGCGTCCGTCGTGTCTTCGTCGTGCCGCGGCGGCGACTGTGTGCGCGAAAGAGCGATAAGCCGCGCGGGCGAGACGATAGTCTGTCTGCCCGGCGCCGTGATAATACGCGTTACGGGCGGCGGAGAGGTGGACGCGAGGGTATGAAAAAGGCAAAAAAAGCGGCGCTCACCGGTATACTCGCGGCGCTCGCGCTCGCGCTCGGCTATCTTGAATTTCTCATCCCGGTCGGGATCCCCGGAGTTCCGGGCGTCAAGCCGGGCTTTGCAAACATAATGATCATGGCGGCGCTTTATCTGCTCGGCGCGGGAGAGGCGGCTGTCATATCCGCCGCGCGTATACTTCTGTCGTGGCTTTTGTTCGGCAGCTTCACGTCGCTGGTCTACAGCTTCTGCGGCGGCGCGCTCAGCCTCGCCGTCATGCTGGCGCTGAAAAAAAGCAAGGCCTTCGGCTTCGTCGGCGTGAGCGTCGGCGGAGCGGTGGCTCACAACACGGCGCAGATCACGGCCGCTTCTCTCATGCTCGGCTCCGGGTACGCGTTTTATTATCTTCCGGTCCTTCTGACAGCCGCCGCCGTGACAGGCACCGTCAACGGTCTGCTGCTGAAGGCCGCGCTTCCGGCGGCGGAAAGAATTGTGAAGTCAAACGCAAAGTGAAAAGCGATCAACGCGAAACGGGGCGGCAGACGGAAGTCTGTCGCCTCGATTTTTCGTGCTCTGCGGCCTCATCGCCGGGGGAGTCCCACCCCTCAACCTCCCCCTATCCCCCTCTTACCCCTCCCTCAGCCGTAGTTGAGGGGGCGCGGCAAACCTTCCCCGATTGGGGAAGGGGGACCACGAAGTGGTGGATGAGGCGAACATCATTTCTACAAGCAACCAGAAGAAACCGACGGGAACAATCCCCCAACCTACACGTCAAAAGCCCCAAAAAAGTTTTGGGGGGATGGCGGGGGTAAGGGGGTGGATAAGGGGGGGCGGGGGAACCCCCTGACCCGGCTGTCGGTTCATGGAAAGCATATGTTCGGAGAACCCGGCGAAAGACTCTGCCCCGGTCGTTCGTGCCCTGCGGCCTCAACGCCGGGGGAGCCCCACCCCTCACTCGTGAACCCCCACCGCTCACAAGTTCGCGGCGGGGAACCCCTTTGGCGGCGCAAATCCCGTTTTCCCCCCTATCCCCCTCTTACCCCTCCCTCAGCCGTAGTTGAGGGGGCGCGGCAGAGAATTCAGATTTCGGAATGATGAATTCAGAACGGGGCGAGCGATACGAAGCGGGTCTATTTGAGCGAAAGCGAAGAAAAGGAAAAATATGCGGATCTTATTCCTTCGTTTCACACTGCGAACGTATCATCCCGCGTTTTTGATCTTCGGCTTGTTTTTTACTCTGCGAGCAGCTTTTCGTACACCGCTTTTGCCGACGAGACTTTTTTTACGTATGCCGCGGTCTCGGGGTAGGGAATGTTGATCAGGTGTCCGTCCTTGCCGTATCTTTCATCGGAAAGCCACTGACGGACGATGCCGTGACCGGCGTTATACGCGGCGAACACGGTGTCCCAGATCTCAAACTGACCGTACAGATATGACAGATAGCACGTTCCTATCCGGATGTTGATCTCCGGATCGTCTATGCTCTGCGCGTCGGGATCTATGCCCTCCTTGCCGCAGAGCCATTCATACGTCCCCGGCATGATCTGCATCAGACCGTGTGCGCTTTTATACGATCTTGCGTTGTAAACGAAGTTGCTTTCCACCTTTATAACGGCGTAAATGACCTCCTCCGGCACGTTGTACTGCGCGGAGTATTTTTCAACGTATTCGGAATATCCCTTCGGATAATTCTTGTTCTGAACGGCGTAATACAGCTTCTGTATGAGGAAGCCCGCCGATATCGCGAGCGCGACGAGTATTATCGCCACCGCGCTCCGTTTTACTGCCTGTTTCATTTCAGCCACCCGACGTATTTCTCAATGATACGGCGGACCTGCGCCGTAAGCGCCGACAGATCGCCGTCCTTCCCGCCGTTTTCGATGATCTCGTCACAGTATACTCGGAAATAGTCCTCGTTATGCTGGTTTTCAAGTCTTGACGCGGCGCGCTCCGCGCTGATCCCGTCACGCGCGATAATCCGCCCGAGGCGCGTTTCATACGGAGCGCACACGCCGATCACGGCGGTGCATTCGTTGTCATAGCCCGCCTCAAAAAGCTGTGACGCGTCAACGACGGCGAACGAGGCGCCCGCCTTTTCCGCGCGTTTTATCCCGGCGCGTACCTCGTCGAGCACGGCGCCGTGCGTTATCGAATTCAGAAGCTCAAGCCTGCCCCTGTCGGAGAAGACCGCCGCGGACAGCTTTTTTCTGTCAGGCACGCCGTCGGAGTCCGACTCCGGGAACGCCGCGATCACCGCCTTTGAGAGCGGAGATCCCGGGTAAAGCAGGGAATGATATATTTCATCGCAGTCGAACACCGTGCCGCCGAACCCGGCGAAGACCTTTGAAACGGTGCTTTTTCCGGCGCCGCTCTGCCCGGTCAGCCCGATCACCGGGATCGTTATCCCCACCGGACGGATATCGTAGCCCGCCGCTTTCACCAGCCTGTTGCAGACCGCGAGACCGACGCCGGTACGCGACGGTATGACCGAGAGTATCCCCGGCGTCCCGCGGTCGTCGAACGAACGCAGCGCCGAGAAAAGCCCCCGCGCCTGGCCCGAAGGCTCGTCCGGCAGGTAAACAACGTTTTTGCCGCGGATGATATTTCTGTCGGACGAAAGGCAGATGACGCCCGTCGACGGATCGCTTTTGAGCGCTGCCTTCATATATTCCACGGCGTCGCCGTGCGGTCCGCGCAGAAGCGTCAGGGGTGAGGACGGCGCGTAGTGACGGTATTTCATGCCCGGCGCCTGCGGTCTGAAGTCGGCTGACGGCTTTTCGAGCAGGGACGGATCGCGGCTCACCGGGACGACAGCCGAGAGCATCTCCTCGGTAACGGCGCCCGGCCGGAGTATCACGGCGCGATCGTCCTTCAGAAGCACGATCGTCGACTCGAGACCGATCTCACATTCGCCGCCGTCGATGATCGCGTCTATGCGTCCGTCCATATCCTTCGCGACGTGACGCGCGGAGGTGGGAGACGGGGAGCCGGAGACGTTGGCGGACGGCGCGGCGACAGCCACCCCGCATTTTTCAAGAAACAGCCTCGCGACGGGGTGCGACGGTATCCTTACGGCGACCGTGTCAAGCCCGCCCGTCACCTCATACGGGACCGTGTCCTTTTTCGGCATTATCATGGTCAGCGGACCGGGACAGAACGCGTCGGCCAGTCTGTAATACAGATCGCTTGTGACTGCGTATCTCTCCGCGTCCTCGGCGTGCGGAACGTGGATTATAAGCGGATTGTCGGACGGTCTGCCCTTTGCCGCGTATATCTTTTTCGCGGATCCGGCGTTTTCCGCGCTGCCGCCGAGTCCGTAGACGGTCTCCGTCGGGAACGCGACGAGTCCGCCTTTTTTTATTATGTTCGCCGCGCGCGCTATGCTGCGGGCGGTCGTTTTCAAATGGATGGTTTTCAATTATTCTTCCTCTGATGAAAGCTTTGCCGCGGTGTCGGCGGTGATCAGCGCGTCTATCATCGCGTCGAGATCGCCGTCAAGGAACGCGTCAAGCGAATACAGGGTCATGCCTATGCGGTGATCTGTGACGCGGTTCTGCGGATAGTTGTACGTGCGGATGCGCTCCGACCTGTCGCCGGTGCCGACCTGGCTCCGCCGCTCGGACGCGATCCTGTCGTGCTGCTCCCGACGCTTCATGTCGTAGAGCTTCGTTTTCAGCAGCTTGAGAGCCTTGTCCTTGTTCTTGAACTGGCTGCGCTCGTCCTGACACTCGATGATCAGTCCGGACGGCTTGTGATAAAGCCTTATCGCCGATTCCGTTTTGTTGATATGCTGTCCGCCCGCGCCGCTCGACTTGCAGGTCTCGAACCTTATGTCCGCGGGATTTATCTCGACCTCTACGTCGTCAGCCTCCGGAAGCACCGCCACGGTGACCGTTGACGTGTGGATCCTGCCCTGCGCCTCCGTCTCCGGCACGCGCTGGACGCGGTGCACGCCGGATTCGAATTTCAGCCGCGAATACGCGCCCTCGCCCGAGACGGTGAAGGAGACCTCCTTGAAGCCGCCGAGCTCCGTTTCATTGCAGTTGATGAGCTCAGTCTTCCATCTGCGGCTCTCGGCGTACATACAGTACATACGGTAAAGCACGTACGAGAAGAGCGCCGCCTCGTCGCCGCCCGCGCCGCCGCGGATCTCGATGACGACATTCTTGTCGTCGTTCGGGTCCTTCGGCAAAAGCAGTATCTTCAGCTCCTCCTCGCATTTCGCGATCGCCTCCTCAGCCTCGGCAAGCTCCGCCCTCGCAAGCTCGGCAAGCTCGGGATCTCCCGATGAGATCAGCTCCCTCGCCTCGTCCCGTCTCGCGGTCAGGTCTTTATACATGTTATATTTTTCCGCGACGGGCAGAAGCGATTTGCGCTCCTTCATGAGTCTGCGGTATTTTCCTGGATCCGAGATCACGACCGGATCCTGAAGCATCTGTTCTGTTTTTATGAATTTTTCGGCTATCGCCTCAAGTTTCTCCGTCATTGTCTCCACCAACGATCTTTTTTACGCTTTTTTCGAATCGCACGCGGTCGAACGTCACGTCGCGTCCGCATTTCACGCATACGGCGCGCACGTCGGACGCGGCGCGGAGCACGCGGAAAACGTCTCCGCCGCACGGATGCTTCTTTTTCAGCTGTACCGCGTCTCCCGGATCGAGTCTGAGATGTTCCATCTGTGCTCCTTTCGCGCTCCTTTCGCGCCGGTTTTGTTTCATTGTACCATATTTCTGTTAAGGAATCAACACCCTCCAATATTTTTAATAAAAAATCCAACAAATTTTATTGATATAAAGGCCCGGGCGGGGTATAATGGAAAAACAGAATACATTTTGAAAAGGAAACAGGACAATGGCAGAAAACTGTACTCACGATTGCTCGACCTGCGGCGAGAACTGCGCTTCCCGCGTGCCGTCGAAGGAGCCGTGCAATAAGTACTCACACATCAAAAAAGTCATCGGCGTCGTATCCGGCAAGGGCGGCGTCGGCAAATCCGCCGTCACCTCGCTTCTCGCGCTCGAGACGGCGAGACGCGGACACAGGACCGCGATACTTGACGCGGATATAACGGGGCCGTCGATCCCGAAGGCGTTCGGGCTCCACGGACTTTGCGACGGCGACGATCTCGGGATAATCCCGTTCACGACGAAGGACGGCATAGAGGTCATCTCCGTGAACCTTCTTCTCGAAAACGAAAAATCCCCGCTCGTCTGGAGAGGTCCGGTCATATCCGGCACAGTAAAACAGTTCTGGACAGACGTGCTCTGGGGAGACGTGGATTTCATGTACGTGGATATGCCTCCCGGAACGGGCGACGTGCCGCTGACGGTCTTCCAGTCGATCCCGCTTGACGGCATCGTCGTCGTCACGAGTCCTCAGGAGCTCGTGTCGCTCATCGTCTCAAAGGCGGTGAACATGGCGAAGATGATGAACATACCGATAATCGGTCTCATCGAGAACTTCAGCTATTTCGAGTGCCCGGACTGCGGCAAAAAGCATTATATCTTCGGCAAGGGCGCGACGGACGCGGCGGCGGTCGAATTCGGGCTGCCGGTGCTCGGCAGGCTCCCGTTCGATCCGAAGCTCGCCGGACTGTCCGATGAGGGAAGAGTCGACGAATGTGATTCCGGGCTCCTCAAGGGCGCCGTGGATCTTATAGAGCAGGCATGAAAAAGCTTCTTTCGGCGCTGATCATATGCGCCGTGATAACGTCGCTGCAGTCCTGCGGGATAGTCGTCATACATCACGGGACGGAAACGACCGCCGCCGTGACGGACCCGGCGGCGACGGAGAGGGGCGGCGAGACGACCGCGCCTCGGACGATAGTCGTCGATCCCGAAACGCCGGAGAAAATGAGAAACAGAGCGGACGAGCTCTTAAACGGTCTCGACACGCTGAAGATCTCCGGAGCCAGACTTTTCGTAGCCGGAGTCGACCTCACGTTCTTTGAGGGGGACGGGGAGCTGACGGCTCTCACCTCGGACAGGGCGATCAGGATAGAAAAGCTCGCGGAAAAGCTCGACGCTGACATAGCCGCCGCGCAGTTTTCGGAGAAGGAGCTTTACGATAAACTGAAAAGCGCGTCTGACAGCGGGGAATACTTCGCCGACGTTATCGCCGTGCCGCGGTATCTCGCCGGAACGCTCGCGGCGGACGGGCTGATCAAGAGCCTGCGCACGCTGCCGGCGTTCGATTACAAGGCGCCGTATTTCTCAGCCGATACCGTGAACGCGTTCTCCGCGGGGCACCGGCTTTACGCCGTTTCGGGCGAGGGGTGCTTCGAGCCCGAAAAGATATACTGCGTATACTTCAACAAGACGCTCGCCGCGTCGCTCGGCCTCGATCTGTACGGGCTCGTGTCGTCGGGCGAATGGACGCTTGAACAATTCGCGGATATCCTGAATTCCACGTCCTCCGACACCGTGACGGAAAAGGGGCTCGACCTTCAGACGGCGCTGTACCTCGGCGCCGGCCTCGACTTCACCGAAAACGGGACTGACATGGTGCCGCGGGCGCTGACCTTCGGCTCTTCGTTTGAGAACGCGGTGAGGCTGATCTCGGCCGTTCCCTCTCCGCTTCCGGCGGACGATCCGACGGAGAAGTTTCTTGAAGGCGGCGCGCTGTTTTACGTCGACCGCGTCAGCGCGGCGGAAAGCATGTCGTCGTCTGACACCGTGTGGGGCATGCTCCCGATGCCGAAAGCCGACCGCGAGTCGGATTACTCCGGATATATCGCCCCGGATGCGACGGTATTATGCGTGCCCGTGTGCAATTCGGACGACAGGCTCAGCGGAGATTTCATCGAAGCCTTCTTTGCCTGCTCGACCGGATATATCAAGTACGATCATATATACCACTATATGCTCGACGTCCTGCGCGACAACGGCTCGGTCAACTGCCTTGATATCATCCTTGACGGCGGAAACTGCGATTTTGTCACCGCGATGAAGGACGGATTCCCGACGCTTTACGCGAATACGGCGGGCGCTTTCGGGGAGCTCGTTTCAGGCGGTCTTTCGTTCGAAGAATACAAAGAACGCGAGGACGACGTAGCGGAATATCTCGAAAAGTGGTTCCCTGTGATAAACAAATAAAAAAAGGGGCGGGAGCTTGCTCCCGCCTCATAGTCACACCCTTCCGTTCAGAAAAGCCACGGCGCGTTCTATCGAGTCCTTCGAGTTGCCCCACGGCTCGTCCGTGTAGCGGTAATCGAACTTCTTGCAGAACCATGAAACGTCCTCGCACAAGGTGTCCATGTACGCGTTCTCTATTTTCGATACGGCGTCGTAAAAGTCGCCGAAATCATTTTTCGGAAGATCGCGCTTCGCGTATTCTATGAAGCGCCTGTAATGCGGCAGGCAGAAAAACGGCTGCGCGTCCGTTTTCTCGCGGAATTCACGCTCGGTGCTCCAGAGATAGACGGCGCATTCGAACATCTTGTCTATGTGGAAATCTATTTTTCCGCAGACGTAGCAGGAGCGCTCGAGCCTGCCGAGCTGATCGCACGCCTCCGTGCCCTTGCCCTTGAGCATCGGTACGATGCCCTTCGATCTGACCTTGCCTCTGACCTCGTCGAGATGGCTTTCGAGCATGAGAGCGATGCCGAGGCGGTTCTTCATCAGAAGCATCATGTCGTAGTGCTTGCGGCAGAAGCCCTGCTCGTTCGTCTTTATACGGATATCCGGCTCCATCATGGAGGCGCCCGTTATCAGATCGAGCTCGTTTTTCTGAAGCGTTTCCTGCATCGTGCAGAACGGACATCCGCAGCTTTTATCGTCGCGTGACTTCTCGAACGCCGTGTTTACCGGGATCGTGTAGATCTGTTCTTTCATTTTACATTGATTCCTTTTTTACTTTATGATGATATGATACCAAATAACCGGAGAAAAATCAAGAGCTCATGGAAAATAATCTGAAAACAGTACGTCCGCCGCACTTCGATCTTGACAAGATATTTGATTGCGGACAGTCGTTCCGGTTCGAGAAGGGCGCGGACGGCGTCTGGGAGGGCGTGGCGTACGGAAAACTGCTGCGCGTCTCTCAGGACGACTCGAATATATACATAAACTGCACGAGGGAGGAATACGATTCTCTCTGGAAAAGCTACCTCTGCCTCGATACCGATTACGACGAGGTGAACGCGGACATAGAAGCGAACTTCGGCGGCGAGACTATGGCGGCGGCGATGAAGGCGGGAGACGGTATAAGGATCCTGCGTCAGGAGCCGTGGGAAACGCTGTGCAGCTTTATAATCTCGCAGAACAACAATATCCCGCGGATCAAGTCGCTCATTTCGGCTATCTGCAGAAGTTACGGAGACAAATTCACCGTAAACGGTGCTGAATACTACTCGTTCCCGTCGCCCCGGGCGCTGCTCGACGCGGGCGAGGAGGGACTCAAGGCGCTGAAGACCGGCTTCCGCGCGGGTTATCTTATATCCGCGGCGGAAAACGTGCTCGGCGGGCTCGACCTCTGTCTGATACGCGACGAATACACGTACGATCAGGGGCTTGAGGCGCTGTGCCGCATCAAGGGCGTGGGACCGAAGGTCGCGTCCTGCACGCTGCTTTTCGCGCTCGGGAAGACCGACGCGTTCCCCGTCGACGTGTGGATAAAAAAGGTCATAGATAAATATTTCGGCGGAAAGCTTGACGTGAGATCTCTCGGCAAATACGCCGGTATCGCTCAGCAATATCTGTTCTACTACGAAAGGAGCCTGCAATGATAGTAAAACCGAAGGATACGACGGTAGCGTACCGCTGTCCGTACTGCGGAGGCGCCGTGAAAAGCGTCGTCGGCGTTTTCTCACTCTCCGGAGACATGCTCAAACTGAAATGCCTGTGTCTTCGCTCCGAAATGAGGATGTCGTACACTCAGGACGGAAAAATAAGGCTCGGCGTCCCGTGCTTCCTCTGCGGCAAGGATCACGAATTCACGCTTTCACGCAAGGCGGTGCTCGAGCGCGAGCAGACTCTGCTCTCCTGCCCGTTCACCGGGATAGATATCTGTTTCATAGGGACGAAGAAAAACGTCGAGGAGCAGCTTGAGCGCGCCGACCGCGAGCTTCATCAGCTGCTTGAGGAAAACGACGCGCTCGATTTCTTCGACGAGGACGGCGGCGAAGACGGGGAGGAGGAGTACGACGGCAGGATAACACCGGATCTGTCGCTGTTGCCGATCGTCTCGACCGTCGTAAAGGAGCTTATGTACGAGGGGAAGATACACTGCGGCTGTCAGGTGAAGCAGGGAAATTCGCTTTCCTCCGCGGACGTGAACAATATGCTCCTGCTCGGCGGAGAACCGGAAAACAACTGCAACGGCGATATAGAGCTTGTGGTCAGATACGAGTCTTTCGCCGTTCGCTGCTGCAGCTGCGGCAAGGAATACAGGATAACCGAGGACAGCGTGGATAAATTCTGCGAGTCCGATGAGATCACACTTACGTGACGGGATGCTGAAAGCTGCCGCGGAGCTGAATTCGACCGGCGCCGGGCTGAAAAAAACAGAGAGAAAATTTCCTCTCTGTTTTTTGCTGTTTCAAAGCAGCTCTTCCATGTGCATACGGTAGACGGAGAGCCCCATTTTTTCATAGAAGCGGATCGCGCCTTCGTTGAACGACCAGACGTTGAGGTCGATCCTCTCGCATCCGAGCTCCTTCGCCCGGCGCCTCGCCTCGTTGAAAAGCGCGGTGCCGACGCCCGTCCGAGCGTGCTCAGGCGAAACGCAGAGGTCGTCCACGTAGAACGTCTTCATCCGCTTTATGTGCGGATCGCCGCCGGTCACGGTCACTTTTGCGATCAGGTATCCGAGCACACTGTCGCCTTCCGCCGCGGTCAGGACGGTCACGCCGGGATCGTCTATCAGACGGCAAACGCTTTCGGCGTCGTATTTCGATCCGCCTTTAATGAATATATCCGGTCTGCCGTCTGCGTGGTAGTCGCAAATATATCCGAGTAGGCGGGCAATCTGCTCCGCCTGTTCTTTCTTTGCGCTGCCGATGATCATTTGTGCGCCTGCTTTCTGCGGCGCTTTTCTTCTATTTTCTTCTTCTTTTTGCGGTAATTTATAAGAGCGCGCAGATACATGATGCCGTACGCCGCCGCGGCGACCGCGACGAGGCTGATCACGATGATGACGACTGTCTTTACAACGGAGCCCGCCGTCGTCTTTTTGCCCGAGCCTATAACGGATATGCCGTTTATGAAAAGCTTGTACGCCCCGTTTTCGGTCGATCCGTGCGGCTTGACCCAGACGCTCACGCGGCTGATCTCGCCGGTGCACGTCTTCATGTATTCGGTAAGATCAAAGTAAAGACGGTGGTATGCGCCGAGCGTAACGGAAAAGCTGCCCTCGTATACGGCTCCGCGTCCGTTTTCATCCCTGCCGGTCAGCCTGAACATGACGTCGGCTATGCCGGACGCGTTTGCCGACTCGAGCTTCATGTCGAGCACCGCGGCGCTCGCGCCGCTCAGGTCGAAGGCGCGCGTCGCGGAGACGCCTCTGTATTCGTCGGCGGGGACTTCATTGAGCTCCGCGACAAGAGAATTTGCCGAGCCGTAGAGCGACGAAGCCTCGCCGTCCTGCTCGGTCGTGATGAGATGCGTGTTCTCGGACGGCCAGAATATGAGGTCGGAGCCGTTGAAATCCGCGATCCGCGTGAGCTTCCCGCCGGATGGCGCGTCGGTCGACGCGTAGCCGGAGATCACCGTGCGCCCGGACGACGCGGGATCGTATCCGGATACAGCCTCGCCCCAGTATACGAGACCGTAGTACGAAAGATACGGCTCCGTCACGACGGAGGCGTAATCCGTGTCGATGTACTTGAAGACGCGGTAAATGCTCTTCTGAGAAGACGGCGTCTCGTCCGTCCCGTCCGCGCGGCTGTAAAGCCCGCAGTTCAGCGGATCGGAGACCCGGTCGACCTGTTCCGTGTATATGATCGCATCGATCTGGTCGTTCGCCGCCGCCTTGTAATAGGCGAGCGCGTAAGCCGCCGCCTGCGCCTTCTGCGCTTCGTCCGAGCCGGAGCCGGACGGATAGGCGATCTCGCCGATTATGACCCTCCTGCGCTCCGTACCGTAAAGGTACGCGGGCTGTGAGAGCAGCGACGTGATGATGTTTATGTTGTCCATCGTTACGTAACGCGCGTCATAGCTGTATTCGGAGCCCTCGGCGCCGCGGAAATCGGCTTTGGCGCGATCGGCGTTGTACGGGTCGATCGACAGCTGCCATGGTATGTCGCCGCCGGAGGAGACGAGCCTGCCGAGATGCGAGAGGAAATCCATAACGGAGTAATCGAGCATCGGATCGGCGCTGCCGTCATATGAAGGCTTGTTGAGATTGTTCGCCACGGATACGAAGACGCGCGCGTTTGAGTACACGGAACGCGCCGCCGTGTCCGTTATGCGGAGCGCGCGCATGTAGTATTCCGTGTATTCGGACAGCGCCATCGGACCCGCGCTGTTAGTGTATCTGCCGGAGTTCACCTCGGAGCCGAGTATGAAGCTGCCGCAGAAGCCGCCGTCGCCCGGAGCTGTGTATTTGCCGGCAAGGAACGAAACGAAGGCGTAAAGCGCGTCGCACGCCTCCTTCGACGACGTGTTTATCGCGAAATACGAGGCCGACGGATCGGCGTCAGGAAAGTAGAGATACCCGGGCTGGCCTTCCGCCCGTTTCGTCAGAAGGAGTTGGATATAAACGCGCATCCCCGCGTCGCTGTACGTCTTTACCAGGTGATCGAGGTACGCCGTCTTGTCCTTGCTGAAGAGGTACGTCGTGCCGCCGCTCTTGAAGCGGACGGCTTTTGATTCGTCCTCGGTCAGATACTCGTTGACCGGCACCCTGATGACGGTGTGCGCGGCGCCGAGCAGCTGAGCGTCGGCGAAAAGCGTGACGTCAAGACCCTTTTTGCCGGTCACGGCGGGGTAGTCGTACGTGTATTTCGCCAAAGCGTCGGGGTTGGATATATACGCTTTTTCAGTCACCGGGACATACGCTCCGTCCTCCTCGTAAGCGAGAACGTAGCCGACGCGGCAGTCTCCCGGCACAGACGTCTGCAGGGATATACTGTCACGGGCCTTTATGTTCGTGAGAACGGCGGCGTCGTCACCCGGGAAGGAGCCCGGCGCGACCGCGAAAAGCGAGAGCTGACGGTCCGCGTAAGCGTTGACGTCCGACGGGGAGAACGAGCCTTTTATCTCGATATATCTGCCGTTTTTGCTGATCTGAGCCGACAGCGCGGTGACCGCCTCGCCGGATGACGCGGCGTACACCGGGATCGACGTGAAAATAAGCAGCGCGGCAAGAATAAGCGCGGCGTATCTGTGTTTCATTTTACTGAGCCGCGTCGACGATCGCGGCGAATTTAGACGCCACAAGAGATGCTCCGCCTATGAGACCGCCGTCGACGTTCACCTTGCCGAGCAGGTCGGAGGCGTTTTTCTCGTTCATGGAGCCGCCGTACTGGACGGTGAGCGCTTCGGCGGCTTTTTTGCCGTACAGCTCCTCGACCGCGGATCTGACGAAGCCGTTGCCCTCGTCAGCCTGTTCGGGCGTGGCGACTCTGCCGGTACCGATCGCCCATACGGGCTCGTATGCTATTATGAGGTTTTCAAGCTGTTCGGCGGGAACGCCGTTCAGTGCGATCTTCGTCTGCATCTTCAGCACTTCCGCGGTTATACCGAGGTCTCTCTGAGCGAGGACTTCGCCTACGCAGAGTATGACCTTCAGACCCGCGTTGAGCGCGGCTTTGACGCGGCGGTTGACGGTTTCGTCCGTCTCGCCGAAATACTGTCTGCGCTCGCTGTGACCGACGATGACGTATTCGACGCCGGACGACGTGAGCATCTTTGCGGAGATCTCGCCGGTGAAGGCGCCCTTTTCCTCAAAATGGACGTTTTCCGCGCCGATCTTTATCCTTGAGCCCTTCGCGGCTTTGACCGCGGCGGGGATGTCTATCGCAGGCACGCAGAGAACTATCTCACAGCCTCTTTTGCCCTTTACGAGCTCGCGCAGCTCGGAGATCATCGCGGATGCCTCGTCGGGCGTCATGTTCATTTTCCAGTTGCCGGCTATAACGGCTTTTCTTTTTCTTTTGTTCATGATGTTTTCCTTTCAGTGATCGCGGGCAGCCGGAAAGACCCGTGCTGCCCGCTCTTTTATATTTTATCTGATCATTTGTCTTCGAGGCAGGCTATTCCGGGAAGTACGAGACCTTCAAGGAATTCGAGGGAGGCGCCGCCGCCGGTGGAGATGTGGGTGACCTTGTCCGCAAAGCCGAGCTTTTCGATCGCCGCCGCGGAGTCGCCGCCGCCGATGATCGAGACCGCGCCGCTGTCGGCTACGGCCTGTGCCACGGCTCTTGTGCCGGAGGCGAACTTATCCCATTCGGAAACGCCCATCGGGCCGTTCCATACGACGGTCTTCGCGCCTTTGATCGCGTCGCCGAAGAGGACCTCGGTGGCGGGGCCGATGTCGAGACCCATCCAGCCGTCCGGGATCTCGTCGGAATTAACGAGCATGAAGTTGCATTTGGGATCATATTTGTCGCCGAGTCTGTTGTCGACGGGGAGGAGAAGCTCAACGCCTTTTTCCTTCGCCTTCGCAAGCAGTTCGAGCGCGAGGTCGAGCTTTTCGGTCTCGCAGAGGGAGCTGCCTATTTTGTAGCCCTTCGCCGCGAGGAAGGTATAAGCCATGCCGCCGCCGATGATGAGCGTGTCGACCTTGTCGATCAGGTTGTTGATGACGCCGATCTTGTCGGAGACCTTCGCGCCGCCGAGGATCGCGACGAACGGATGCTCGGGATGCTCAAGCGCGCCGCCCATAACGTCAAGCTCTTTCTGGATAAGGAAGCCGCATACGGAGGGCAGATAGTGGGAAACACCCTCGGTCGAAGCGTGGGCTCTGTGAGCGGTACCGAACGCGTCGTTCACGAAGATATCAGCCATGGAGGCAAGCTCCTTCGCGAATTCGGGATCGTTCTTTTCTTCTTCCTTGTGGAAACGGACGTTTTCCAAAAGCATCACGTCGCCGTCCTTGAGAGCGGCGGCTTTAGCCTTGGCGTCCTCGCCTATGACGTCCTTCGCCATAATGACGGGCTTGCCGAGGTATTCGGAGATCTTTTCCGCGACGGGAGCGAGGGAATATTTCATGTTGAATTCGCCCTTCGGTCTGCCCATATGGGAGCAAAGGATGACCTTCGCGCCGTGCTCGGAAAGATACTTGATCGTCGGCATCGCGCCGGTGATCCTCTTGACGTCGGTTATAACACCGTCCTGCATGGGAACGTTGAAGTCGCAGCGCGCAAGAACCTTCTTGCCTGCAACGTTGATGTCCGTGATCGATTTCTTGTTGTACATATAAAACCTCTCTGTTGTATTTTCAGTCACCTTACATATTACCATCTTTTTTGCGTATTATCAAGAATAAAAAGAAAATAAATTGAAAACACGAGAGAATGAAGAGTTCGGAATGATGAATTCAGAACGGGGAAGCGTGACAAAGCAGGTTTGAATTCCGAATTCAAGTGATCGGTGATCAACGGGAAACAGGGCAGGCTGATGAAGTCTGCACCTCGACCGATCGTGCTCTTCGACTTCAATGCCGGGGGAGCCCCACCCCTCAAAACTCCCCCTGACCCCCTCTTACCCCTCCCTCAGAAGTATCTGAGGGGGCGCGGCCGGAAAGCCGGCCTTACATCCGGTTTGCGGTGCCCAAAAAATCTGCGCCGAGCAAA
>CACYWW010000009.1 GCA_902778145.1 uncultured Ruminococcus sp. | reverse complement strand
TTTCAGCTCGGCAAAGCCGAATTTAGCTTGCGAAGCAAATTTAGCTGGGCGAAGCCCAATTTAGCTCGCCGCAAGGCGAATTTAGCTGCGGTGTACTTCTTTACGAAGTACACCGCCGTGCTTTTTTCAATTAAATCCGCCTCAACTGAGAATGAGATCGCGTTATTCCGCGGGGAACGGGAAGCTGAATGCGCCGGCGGGGATCCCGGTGCCGGAGGAGAGCGTCAGATTCTTCGGGAACGTGTCGTCTCTCTGCGTCTCGTACGCCACCTGCGTTATCGGAGCGTTTGCTTTGATCACGACAGTGTTTTCTCCGGTTATCTCCATGGACGCGGGCTTTGCCCAAGACGTTTTCTTTTCGGTCTTCACCTTGAAGCCCTTGAGCGCCGAGTCGGACTTGAGACCGCCGCCCGTGTATTTATAGGTCAGCGTGACGGTCTGTCTGTCCTCGGAGAGCTCTATCTTGTCTATCTGCGGGCCGCAAAGCTGATCGAGCTCGCCGATACCGTCATCATGCGCGAGGATCATCGCGGACATACGCTCGCTTATCTCCCATTTGTTGTACGGATGCAGGCTGTTTCTGACGGCGTCCTTGTTGTAAGTCCTGTCGGACCAGAGATCCGACGTCGTGCAGATATATGCCTCGTCGAGCATAGTCGGGATCAGACCCATATTGTCTCTCACCGCCGCGAAATCGAACGCTATGAATATCGGAGGCAGCTCGACTATATATACGGGATAATCGTGGTTCAACTGGTCATGGTCGTCGCGCAGATACTTTATCAGCGCGGTGAAGCGCTCGGCGTATTTGGTGCAGTTGTCGTTCGTCGTCTGAAGGTCGGACTCGCCCTGATACCAGAGTATCCCTCTTATCGGCATCTTCCGGAACGAATACATTCCGTGGTTGTACATGAAAGAGGAAACGTGAGCGTTCGCGCCGGCGGCGGTGTAATGACCGCCCGACAGCTTGCTTACCTGCAGATCGTCACGCACCTTGTTCGGAAGGAACGCGTGAAGCGCGCAGCCGTTGCCGTCGAATTCTATCATCCCTACCGGCACCTTGCGCTCGAGCTGTTCGTATATCATGAGAGCGTTGAAGTAGCCGAGGGCGGAGAAGTCCATCGCGCCCTGCTCCGGCTTCTGCCAGCCGCGTTTATTGACGACGTCGCGGCTTACCGCGTCCGTGCCGATGTCGATACCGGCAAAGTCGCCGGCGAACGTCCTGTTCAGTCTTATCTGAAGCTCGTTGCTTATCTCGGCGTTCCTGCCCTTTTCGTTTGCAAGCGGTTCGTTTTTGATGTAGGAGACCGGATACCAGACGTTCGACTGACCGATCACCCAGTAAACGTCGCCGACGAGGACGTCCTCGTATTTATATTCCGTACCGTCCGCGCCGAATACTCTGAGCTGCTTGCCTTCGGTGCATTCCGGAAGCGTGCCTCCGAGCGTCAGCATCCATTCGCCGTTCTCTATGACGGCGGCGCCGTGCAGGCCGGAGAATTCCGCCTCGACGCGCTTCCCGTTCTGAGAATCGTCAGCCCAGCCCCAGATCCGTATATATTCGTTCCTCTGCAGGATCATCCCGTCGCCGAACGCGCGGGAGACCGTGAAGGACGACGCGGGCTCCGCCTTCATCGCCTCCTCGTCCTCCGTCACCACGGGGAGCGTCTCCTGAGGTTCCGTGGTCACGGGCTCCGTCGTCTCTTCAGTCACGGGCTCCGTCTCCGTCACGGAAGGCTCGGGCGTCCCGGTCTCTGTGACCGTGCCCGTCGTCTCCGGCTTTCCGGAGCATCCCGTTATCAACGTCATCATCATTATCGCACACACTAAAAATGAAATATATTTCTTCATTTTGAACTCCTTTCATGTGGATACGCACAAATCATATCACACGCCTTGAAAAATGTCAATGCTTTTCTCCGTCAAAATTTAAATTTTATACTTGCCTGCGATAAAATTATATGATACACTCTATTTGATATAATAGGTCGATTATGACTTCAGGAGTTATTATGAAATATTTTATTTTGATGTGTGACGGTATGTCAGACGGCAAGCTGTCCGCGCTCAACGGAAAATCACCGATGGAGGCCGCCGTGAAGCCGACGATGAACATGCTCGCGTACAGGAGCTTCAACGGACTGATCAGCTATCCCGAAAAGGACGTGATACCGACGGTATCGTCCACGGCATTCGCGGTCCTCGGATCCGACGTGAAGGATCTTTCGGGCACCGCGATACTTGAGGCGGCAGGCAGAGGTCTTGCGATCGACGCCGAGGACACGGCGTACAGATGCTCGCTCGTCACGCTTTCCGAGGACGGAGATTACAGGGACAAGACCATGATCTCCGCGTTTGACGGCGACGTCACGCCCGAGGAGACGGCGAGGCTCATAAGCGCTCTGAACAAGGGGCTTTCCACGAAGATCAAGAAATTCTACGCGGGCGCCGGCACAGAGCACTGCCTGCTCTGGAAGAGAGCGCCCGGCATCGAGGAGATGTACAGCCCTGCCGATATCGTCGGCGGACCGGTGGGACCGTTCCTGCCGGCGGGCGAAAGCGCGGCGCGTCTCGTCCCCGTATTTGAAAAGAGCTATACGATACTGAACGATCATCCCGTCAACGTCAAGCGCCGCGCGGAGGGCAAAAAGCCGCTCAACTCCGTATGGCTGTGGGCGGCCGGCAAGCGTCCGGATATCGAAAACTTTGACGAAAAATGGAAGGTCTCGTCGGCGGCTGTCTGCTCCGATCCGGATGTCCGCGCCGCCGCGGCGATCTCCGGTATCAGATGCGTTGACGCCGTGCCCGGCGAAAACGGTGAATACGCCGCGAAGGCCGCCGCGGCTGTCGCGGAGTTTTCCGCCGGAGCAGATCTCGTGTTCGTACACGTCGGCTCGGCGCTCAAGGCTTCGTTTGACGGCGACGCGCAGGCGAAGGTCCGCGCCATAGAGGAAACGGATTCCGCGATCCTCGCGCCCGTATACGAATATCTGTGCGGCTGCGGCGATCAGTTCAAGATCCTTGTCACGTCGGGCGCGGCGTGCTCCGTCGAAGCGCGCGCTTACACCGCGGAAAAGTCGCCGTTCTTTATGTATAATTCCACAAGGACGGAGGTAGGAAACAAGCCGTTTTCGGAGCTGAACGCCGCGAAGAGCGGGTTCTGGTTGCCCGAGGGCTTCAAGTTCATCCCGTTCATGATAAGGCTGCCCGCACCCGAAAAAGAGGAGACCACGGAAGAGAATGGACAACAGTAACGAAGAGATAAAAGAAGAGATAAAAGAGGAGACGGCGGAAGAGACGGCTCCCGTAAAGAAAAAGAAGGAAAAAGAGAAGAAGTCCGCCGCGCAGGAGGTCTTCGAATGGGTCGAGATAATCGCGCTTTCGCTTTCCTTTGTGCTTCTGATGTTCTCGTACGTCGCGAGACAGGCGGTCGTTGACGGCGGCTCGATGGAGGTCACCTTTCACGAGGGAGAGTCGATCGTCGTTTCAAACCTGTTCTATACGCCGAAGCAGGGCGACATAGTCGTTTTCCAGGTACCCGAGGGCTCGCATACGACGTACCCGATAATAACAGAGCCGATAATCAAACGCGTCATAGCGGTGGGCGGTCAGACCGTGTATATCGATTTCGATAACTGGAAGGTCTACGTCTACGACGACAGCTCGCTCACGGTCGACGAAGTGCTCGCAACGGTCGAGCCGCTCGACGAACCGTATATAGAACCGATGCGCAGTACCTACGCAGAAGGCACACCGATTATCAAGGACAGATATACGAGAACATATCCTTTGACGGTCGAGGATGGGATGCTCTTCTGCATGGGAGACAACCGCAACGGCTCGTCCGATTCGAGGTCGAACCTCGGTCCCGTCGATTCGCGCTACGTTCTCGGAAAGGTCATTTTCCGGATCTGGCCGTTTTCGGTGAAGTTTTAACAGAAGATACCGGCGCAGAGCGTTGCTCTGCGCTTTGGATTGAACGGGAAAGTCCCACGAAGGCGGGACTTTTGACAGGGAAAGGAAAGGACAGAATATGCCGTCGGATCAGATACAGTGGTTTCCCGGCCATATGGCTAAAACGCGGAGGCTGATACAGGAAAATCTCGGCTCCGTCGATATAGTGATAGAATTGCTCGACGCGCGCATCCCCTACAGCTCGAAGAACCCGGAGATAAAGCGCCTGATCGGCGCGAAGCCTCACGTCACGGTGCTGAACAAATACACGCTCTCCGACCCCGAGGCGTGCCGGATCTGGCGCGCTTATTATGAAAAGAACGGTGAAAGCTGCATTTTCACGGACTGCCTCACGGGATACGGGCTCGACCGCATGCGCGACGCCGTGAATACCGCGCTGTCGGAAAAGATAAAGCGCTATGAGGACAAGGGGATGGCGGGAAGACATCTCAAGGCGATGATCGTCGGGATACCGAACGTCGGCAAATCGTCGCTCATTAACCGTCTGGCGAAAAACAAGAGCGCGAAGGTCGAGAACAGGCCGGGCGTCACCACCGCGAAGCAGTGGGTGACGACGTCGCTCGGTATAGATCTGCTCGATATGCCGGGCGTCCTGTGGCCGAAATTCGACGAGCGCGAGGTCGGCGAAAACCTCAGCATGACCGGCGCCGTCAAGGACGAGGTAGTCGAGCGTGAGGCTGTCGCCTACGCTTTGTGCGAGAGGCTGAAGAGGCTCTATCCTTCGCTTCTGTGTGAGAGATACAAGCTCGACCCGGAATTTGTCGAGGGCGCCGAGCCTCACGAGATATTCGAGGCGGCGGCGAGAAAGCGCGGGCTTTTGCTGAAGGGCGGCGAGATAAACAGGGATCGCTGCGCGGATCTTTTGCTTGACGAGCTGCGCGCCGGAAAGATCGGGAAAATAACGCTGGAGAGACCGAAAAATGCTTGATTATACGTATGAAGAAGCGTACGCCGCCGAGGAATACGCGAACATCTGCGGAGTCGACGAGGCGGGCAGAGGCCCGCTTATGGGCCCCGTATGCGCCGCGGCGGTGATACTGCCGCGCGGTCTTGTGATAGAAGGGCTCAACGACAGCAAGAAGCTGTCCGAAAAAAAGCGCGAGGCGCTTTTCACGGTAATAACCGGAAACGCCGTCGCGTACGGGATAGGCTTCGCCTCGGCAGAGGAGATAGACGAGATCAATATCCTGAACGCGTCCATGCTCGCGATGGAACGCGCGATAGAGGCGCTTTCCGTCAAAGCCGATTTTGCGCTGATAGACGGGAACTGCAAAAGGAATATAAAGATCCCGGCAGAGACCGTAGTCGGCGGCGACGCGAAGGTGCCGTCGATCGCCGCGGCGTCGGTGCTTGCAAAGGTCAGCCGTGACAGACTCTGTTATGAGCTTGATAAAGAGTATCCGCAGTACGGTTTTGCGAAGCACAAGGGCTACGGCACGCGCGAGCATATGGAGGCGCTCCGCAAATACGGCCCGTGTCCCGCTCACAGAAAAACCTTTCTGAAGTTTCTTGACAATGAATAACAGGGAATTCGGGTATTTCGGAGAGGGCGTCGCCGCGGAATACCTTGAGCGGAAGGGCTTCACCGTGGCGGCGCGGAATTACTACGCCTCGGGCGGTGAGCTCGATATCGTGGCGTATAACGACAAATACCTCGTCATAGCGGAGGTCAAAACGAGATACAACGGAGAAAGCCTGAGATACGGCAGACCCGCCTCCGCCGTCAACGCCTTCAAAAAGAATTCCGTCGCCACGGCGGCGAAGCAGTATCTCTTCGAGCATCCGACGCGCCTTCAGCCGAGGATAGACGTTATCGAGGTCATAGTCAGCACTCACAGGGCTGAGGACGGATCGGTCTGGTATTTCATAGATTCGATCGGACAGATCGAGAACGCCGTGCAGTCGTCGCAGAGCGTAAGATACGGCAGCCGGGACAGAAGGTTCCTCTGACCGCTGTGTCACCGTCTGACGGAGGGTCATATTATAGTAACGGAGGCTGAATGCATCCGGCAATACGAAAAATATGATTCGGAGGTCCGATAATGAACTGCTTATGCGATATCTTCGACGACGATAATATATGGTTCATCGTAATAATCGCGCTCATTCTTTTCTGCTACTGCAACTGCGGCGGCTGCCGCGGCGGCAGAAACGGAAGATAACGAAAAACGCGCTTTATCCCGTCCGCGGGATAAAGCTTTTTTTATTTTTTTACAATTTATCTGTCCGATTTTCGCTCTTACGCGTTACTATATATATGAACCACGATGATCGGAGATTCAAAAATTGATGGGCGATACAAAAAGAAAAGCGCTTTGCAAAAGGGCGCTTGAACGTATAGCCCGGGGCGATTCCGGAGCGCTCTCGGAGCTGTACGACCTGATAGGCAAAAAAGTATATTTCACCGCCTATTCCGTACTCGGGCAGCGGTGCGACGCGGAGGACACGGCGCAGGACACGTTCGTTGAGGTGCTGGAAAGCGCGGGATCGTACTCGGGCGGGGACGCGTGCGCCTGGGTGATATCGATCGCGCGCAATCAGGCGCTCAACCGTCTGCGGAAAAGGCGGGGAACGGAACAGCTTGAGGAGGCGGAACAACTCCCTGCGGAGGAGACGGATGTCGCTTCGTCTCTGACGCTGCTCGACGCGCTCGACAGGCTCGCGCCGGAGGAAAAGCGCGTTGTCACGCTCCACGTTCTCTGCGGCATGAAATTCAAAAAGATCGCCGCGGAAACTTCGGAGAACGAAGCCGCCGTGCAGAAACGGTACAGAAGAGCGGTGGAAAAAATGAAAAAATACTACGGACAGAGGTGATAAAAATGAGTGAGCGGGATATGAAAAGGCTTCTCAATACGGAGGCTGACGCTCTCATCCGGGAGAGGAAGGGAGCGATCCTCAAAGCTCAAATAAAAAATACCGGCACGGACGCGGAGCCGTCCTTTCGGCACGGATTTCTGAGCGTTCTTTCGGCTGCGGCCGCGGGACTTCTCATCGTGTCACTGTTTGCCGTGTGCCTGATACCGGTCGCAAAGAAAGCGTATGAGGACGCGCACAGGAACGTCGGTGCCGCTAATCCGGAAACGAATTCTGACAATACGGCTGAATCCGCTGAAATCGAAACAAGAAAAGCCGTGGAATTGTCTGAATACCGTACAGTGGAATATCAGGCGGCAGATTTGTCATCCCAGAAAGAGGGAAAGATCCTTGATAATCTGCATGCATTTGAAAACTATAAAAAGGAAAACGTTCCGGATAAAACCGAAACGGTGTTTGGAAAAGAATACAGCCTTCGTTATGAATGGACTCAAAATATATTCAAAAGGGGCCACGGCGCCGATATGTACTGGAACGGGACTGAGGGTGCGTTTGCGGCGTTATGGTTTGATGAGGTGACCGGAGGGATCGTAAGATACACGTACAGTCCGGACGAGACGCCAGACACGCTTACGTTCACGGGTCCTATCAATGAAGATTCAACGGAGAAGGATTACGCGGATTACGCGAGAGCCGTTATCCTTGAATACACCGGCGTCGACGCGAGGGAATGGAAATATGACGTTGACACGCACGTGACCGAGCCGTCCCTCATCCACGTATCCACCGATGAAGATAAGACCGCGGATTTCAGAAATTACACGAAAGAAGACAGGGATTTCAGAGCCGAATACACGTTCACCTTTTACAGGGAGACTGACGGTATAAGACGCGGAGACGACGTAAAAGCCGTCATAAGAAACGACGGGACGGTCCTCGAATTCCGCGGCGAGCTGTATGACAAGGCGCTTGAGCCTTTCAGCGGTATAAAGCTTGACAGAAACAGGATCTGCAGCGCGTCGGATGAAAATATTCCGGGAGTTTTGAGGAAAAAGGTTTCCTGTACCGCCATACCCGCGGAAGACGGGCTGTGGGTCGAGGTCGTAATAAAAGAAAAGAAAGTCGGTGAAGACGGTGTAGCCGGAAAAACGGAGAAACGGTACGCCGTAAAGGTAGCCGAATACGTCGGTGCCGCATCGGGACAGACCATGACCGGAGAGGAAACTCCGCACGCAGGCACTTCCGCGGATCCCGATGGATCGACCGACGACAAACAACAAACCGAGAATCCGGAAACGAATTCTGACAATACGGCTGAATCCGCTGAAATCGAAACAAGTAAAACCGATTTAATATCGGCTGAAGAATTCGCGGGTTATATTATCCGTGAAAGGAACGGAGAGAAGCTTGATACAAAAGAGATCGAAAAAGTAAAGGAATATATCGATAACACATACCTCGGGATAGACGTAGAGTATTCCCGCGCGACAGGCGACGGGATCGACGAATTGCTGAAGCGCCGCGGCGTCGACGGATCCGTTCCGGAGGCACATATCCTGCTCTATACGGATCTGAAGCGTCTCGGACTCCGGGAGGAATACGGATATCCGAAGCTCGATCTTCAGACCGTCTGCGACATAGTAAATGAAAGCGACAGCTTTGAAGAAGTGCTGGAAGGTCTCGGCCGGGCGGAAAAGTTCTTTTCCGCGTCGTGGCGCAGCAACAGGACAGGCATGGCGGGCTATACGTATGATATAAAAAACAGCGGCGACAAGTGCTATGAACGCATATTCATTGATATGGACAGAAAGTGCGTGATATACGAGCGCAATATAACGGACAGGGAAAGCAGGGATTATCACAATTCGTTCGGCTTTTATCTCTTCAACGAGGATATGGGAGCCGGCCGGACCGGCAGCATAACGGTCGACGAAGTTCTGAACTGTCTTGAATACTGTGTAAATCACAGATTGCCGGATGATCTTTGAAAGATAAATAAAAACGGGCGGCTGTGCAAGCCGTCAGGAGCCTTGTTTTGCCTCCCTCTTTGAGGGAGGTGTCACGACGTTCAGTCGTGACGGAAGGAGTAGAATAAAGAATAAAAACTTTGTCTGCAAGTTGACGGGCGGCTGTGCAAGCCGTCCGTTTTTTATTGCCGGATTCATTTGACCTTTACGGTCTTTATGATGTCGGAGAAAGTCGATCCTTCGTACACGGACTTCTGTACCGTGTAAAGCATGACCCGGTAGAAGGCGTCCTTGCCTTTGAATATGTAATAGGTATAGTAGAATTCCGTGTCCTTCCCGCCGACCTGCAGTGTCTCGGTCTTTTTGAAGAACGTCAGACCGTCCTTCTGCTCGACCGACGTCTTATCATCCCAGCCGTACGTCTTCAGCATCAGTTCCGCGTATTCCTTTTCGCTGAGATCGGCAAGTATTTCCGATTCGCCGACCGTCGGCTCGCGGAGCAGATGTACCGCTACCTCAAGGCTGCTTTTGCCCTTTGCGAAAAGCCGCGAGTTTTCATTGACGATCGAGCTGTCTTTATCCTCCGTGTATTTGTCCGTGAGCTGCATCGTGAGCCCGTGGAACGTCACGTCGACCTTTTTTTTCATGATTCAATATCGCCCTCATCCCGAAATATCCGGCGATGATGCCGACGACAAGCGCTATGATCATGATCAGAGAGCCCTTTTTGCCGCCGCTGTTCCTGTCAAGCAGAGCGAAATCGTCAGGTTCTCCGTCAAAACGGAACGGGTTGCCCTTTGCGGGATCGAATTTGTTCTTCCCGGTGAGGAGCACGGGCTCCGTACCCGCGGGAACGGCGGCGGAGTCCTTGCAGAAGCTCTGACTCAGCTTGTCCGCGGTGACGAACACGCGCGTCGCCTCCTCCGTGATCTCAAACGTCTTTTCCTCATTGTTCCTGAGCTCGCCGAGCTTTGAACAGTTCATACCGCTTATGACGGTATCTCCCTGCGGATCCGCGATGTATACGTGCGCCTTCGCGGCGGAGCCGACGAACGTTTTTTCACGTCTTACCGTAAGCTGTCTCATTCTTATTTCCTCGTTTCTTCAAGATATTCGTCATACGTCGTCAGCCTGTCGTAGAAGCTGCCGGTCGTGACGTCGATTATGCGGTTGGCGACCGTCTGGTTAAGCTGATGGTCGCGTGAGCAGAACAGGATCGATTCGGGGAATTTCGTCATTCCGTTGTTCAGCGCGGTGATAGATTCAAGGTCGAGATGGTTCGTCGGCTCGTCCATTATGAGGACGTTGCCGCCGGAGAGCATCATACGGCAGAGCATGCAGCGCACCTTTTCGCCGCCGGAGAGCACCTTCGCCTGCTTCAGCGCCTCGTCGCCGGAGAAGAGCAGCTTTCCGAGCCAGCCGCGAACGTCGGATTCATACGTGAGCGTCGAGCACGCCCTGATCCAGTCTACGAGGTTTTCCTCGTGACCGTCAAAATATTCGGAGTTGTCCTGCGGCAGATACGCGACCTTCGTCGTGACGCCCCATTTGTACGATCCGGAATCGGGTTCCATCTCGCCCGCAAGGATCTTAAAAAGCGTCGTCCTCGCTATCGGGTCGTCGCCGACGAACGCGACTTTATCACGCGGGCGGAGGATGAAGCTGACGTTGTCGAGCACCTGTCTGCCGCCTATGTTCTTGCTGAGGTTCTTTACCTCGAGCAGGTCGTTTCCGATGGAGCGCGACGGCTCGAAGCTGATGAATGGGAAACGGCGGGACGAGACGGGCATTTCAAAAAGGTTGATCGATTCAAGCAGCTTTTTGCGGGACGTCGCCTGCTTGGATTTTGAAGCGTTTGCGGAGAAGCGCTGTATGAATTCCTGCAGCTCCTTCGCCTTCTGCTCGTTCTTCTTGTTCTGCTCGCGCATCTGACGCTGACGGATCTGCGTGTATTCGAACCAGAAATCGTAGTTGCCGACAGTCATCGTGATCTTGCCGAAGTCAACGTCGACGATGTGGGTGCATACGTTGTTGAGGAAGTGTCTGTCGTGCGACACGACGATGACCGTGCTGTCGAGATCCGCGAGGAAGTCCTCGAGCCAGTTGACCGTAACGAGGTCGAGACCGTTCGTCGGCTCGTCCATAAGCAGTATGTCCGGGTTTCCGAAAAGCGCCTGCGCGAGAAGCACCTTGACCTTCTGCGAGTCGGAAAGCTCCGACATCGGCATGTAGTGGTATTCGTCCGTTATGCCGAGATCGTTGAGGAGCATTTCTGCGTCGGATTCGCAGGTGTAGCCGCCGAGCTCGGCGTATTTTTCCTCAAGCTCGCCGGCGCGAACTCCGTCCTCCTCGGTCATCTCCTCCTTGGAGTAGATCGCGTCGCGCTCGTCGCCGATACGGACAAGCTCCGGGTTGCCGAGAAGCACCGTGCGCAGCGCCGTGCAGTCGTTGTACGCGTAGTGATCCTGCTTCAGCACGGAAAGACGCTCCGTCGGAGTCTTGAAGACATCGCCCTTCGTCGGCTCGAGCTCGCCCGAAAGGATCTTCAGAAACGTCGATTTTCCGGCGCCGTTCGCGCCGATTATACCGTAGCAGTTGCCGCGGGTGAACTGCAGATCAGCCCCCGAGAACAAAGTCCTCCCGCCGAACTGCAGAGATACGTTGCTTGTTCCTATCATGATACCGTACCTTCTTTGCGTTATTACCGTAATGATACCATAAAACGGGCGATAAGTCAATAGAAAAAAAGCACAAAGCGGCTCAAAAAGAAAACGGCGGGATCTCTCCGCCGTTTTGCGCTGTTCAGTCGAGTATCGTTATCCTGCCCTCGACGTGAGCGTCGAGGTTCTGATGCGTTGTGAAATACTCCTCGACTATATTGTTGACCGACGTCGCCACGACGCGCGGACGCATGCGTTTTTTTATGGGTTCGACCGGAACGTTGAAGAATTCCTCGAAATTGTTGAAGTGATACGTCTGCATCGCTATGAGGAATTCGTCGCCGTCAGCGACCTCCCTGCCGCGGAACGACAGCTCTTCAAGCGTGTGCGTGCTCTTCCTGTATACTATGCGGACGCCCTTTGAAAACTGGTAGAACTCCGTGTGTCCCTCCCACGCGTCGTCGCGCATTATATATTTCACCATGCGGCGGAACTCGTCTCCCGTGACCTTTATCATCCAGAGCTGGTCGTCGAACGGCGTGTTTTCCAGCATGTCCTGATACTCGACTATCGGTCCCATCGCTTTTTTGCGTATGGCGCCGGAGCCCATCATCATTATGTCGAAGCTCGAATCCTCCTGCAGAAGATCCGAGTAGAGGTTGCCCATCTCGGTCTCCTGTATCCGGCTCGGGTGCGTGAGCTCGCGGGCGAAGCCGGTCACTATACGGTGGTATTTCGCGTCGGTCTGCGTTTTGTACGTATCGAGCAGCGTGTCGATCAGAGGATCCGCCGGTGCGGTGCTCTCGTTGATCTTCTGCAGGCGCCATTCGGATCTTGTTATCTTCCGCTCCTCGTCGTCGTATTCTATATCGAATCTGCCGATCTGACCGGAGCCCGTGCCCGCCTGTACTATCTGTATCCCGTTCACGGTCTCGGGCTGTTCCATGAACGTGTGGGAATGGCCGCCGATTATCATGTCCACGCCCCAGTCCGGATCGAGCAGGGCGGCGAGCTCGCGGTCTTTTTCAATGCCGATGTGCGTCAGAAGGATCAGTATATCCGTGTCCTTTGTGCGGTAGTTGTCCGCGATTATACCGACCTCCTTCGCCGCTTCCGCGACGTTTATGTACGAGCCGATGACGCGCTCGTTTTTCGTGGAGCTGATGACCTCCTCTGTGAGCAGCCCTATGAACATGACCCGCATGCCGCCGACCTCTATATTGATATACGGACGGAACAGACGCGTGTTGTTCAGGGTTATGTACAGATCCGCGTTGATTATCGGGAATCTGGCGCATTTTTCAAGGAAAAGAAGATGCGCGATACCGTAGTCGACCTCGTGGTTGCCGACGGTCATGACGTCGGGCGAGAGCATGTTCATCAGCGCGATCGTCGAAAGTCCCATGAATTCGGAGTCTATGATGGAGCCGCGGAACATATCTCCGGCGTTCGCAAGGATCACGTTTTCCTCCTCGCTCCTGACCTTTTTGACGTATCCCGAAAGCCGGGAAAGACCTCCCTCGAAGATGCCGTGCGCTCCCCGCTTGGGCAGGAAGTCACCGTGGATGTCGTTGCTGTGCAGAACGGTAAGTTTTTTCTTCATCATCCGTACCTCGTGTTTTTTACGGCGTGTCAACGCCTTGTTTCAGTTGTTTTATGTTTCTGTCGTATAACGCAGCGGCATTCCGTATTCACGTTCGTAGATCTCCTTCCAGATCCTGTAGTTCTCATCCGCCAGAGCCTGGACTTTCTTTGAATACGGAAGATCTCTGTCCGGCTCGAGAGGCTTGCCTATGTGTATCGTGTATTCCTGCACGAAAAATCCGTCGTCTCCGACAAGGTCCGTGTCCCTCATCGTTATGAAGCACGGTATGACCGGGACGTTGTTTTTGACGGCGAACGTGAACGCGCCGTTTTTCAGCGGCTTCGGCTTGCGGTAATTCCACCACATGCTCTGCTCGGGATAGACGAGGACGAGATGTCCGCGGCCGAGGAGCGTATCGGTCGCCTCCATGAATTTCTTCAGCGTCTTATGGTTCGACGACAGCGGCAGCGTGTTGCAGTTCCTCATCAGAAAACCGTAGAAGCCGGGGAAGGACGTGTAGTTGCCCTCCCGGATCACGCGGTAAAGCTTTCTGTTTTTCAGCTTCGCGCTGTCCACGGCGATCTGCATCGCAAAGCTGTCGAAGGCGTTGAAGTGGTTGCAGGTGAGTACCGCGCCGGTCTCGAGCCCGGTCAGGTTCTCGATCCCGCGGATCTCCTTTATTATCAGCTTTTTGTCGTCGGTCAGCCTGTTGACGAAGCGTCTCGCCGCGGAGAACGCCGCCGCCGTGCGCGCCTTCGCGAGCGGGGAACGGCGCAGATAATCTATATCGTCCGGGTCGAGCGGTATCGTCGGCGGGTCGTCCTCGACGTCCTCGGCAAATCTGCCGGCGCGCTCGTATTCCTCTATCTTCTTTACTACCGCGACTCTGCCCTGATCCTTCAGAGAATCCTGACGGTTTTTGAAATTGTCCGTGCGCAGGGTCTCCTCCACTGCGAGCTTCACGAGGTTTTCGGCAGACAACGTGTCGCGCTGCTTTTTCTCCTCCGGGTATGAATCGAGGATCTGCTTTATCTCCCCGTATACGCTCGTTTTTTCCGTGTATTTCCAGAAAATGTCGCCGAAGCGGCAGTCCTCGTAGTGCCACGGCTTGTTGACCATTATGTAATGGATCATCTTCGCCTCCTCCGCGGGATACGGTATCTCTCCGAACACCTCGGTGTTCCACCTCTGATCGAGCCAGAAGACGCGGTCCTTGCAGATGAGATTGAGATAATCCTCGTCCTGCGTGACGACGAAAGTGTATTGCTTCAGATAATGCACGAATTTGTCGAGCACCATATGCTCGCGGAATTCTACGCAGTTGATGAGCAAAAGTCCCGCGTTGAAGAAGTTGTTGCGGTCGATCCCGATGACGCGCTCGACGTATGTGCCGAATTCGTCCACCTGCACCATCACCTGCTCGTGGCACGCGCCGACGTAGCAGTCGTCTATGTCGGTGTCGTAAAGCTCGCTTATATCTCCCTGTACCACGGTGTCGCTGTCTATGTATATCGCCTTGTCGTATTCCGGGTACATTTCCGCGATGAAGACTCTGTAATACGTTGTTTTTGAATAATAATCCCTGATCGGGAGCTTGTCGGAGATGGAGTAGAGATAATCCGTTACGTCACGGAAGATCACGGTGAAGTTCTCGTCCTGGAGCTCGTACAGCTTTTCCATCATCGCGCTCGTTATGCCCGTGTGAAGGACGTAGACCGTGTAATGATTCTCCTTTGACGCGTTCTCTTTTATCGAAAAGAGCGAAACGATCGTGAATTTTACGAAGTTGTCGTCGCACGCGAAGAAAATGGGTATGTTTTTTCTGCTCATCTGGGGTCGACCTCGGTTTCATATTTTTTCTTCAGATATATGTATTCGTACAGGATATCGTCGAAGCAGTAATATCCGAAGACCTTGTGGACGCGGCTGACGTGCCACTGCTTTATGTTGTCCGTGTGCGGATACGGCAGCCAGAAGAGCCGCTTTGAAAAATGGCGCACCACGGTGTGCTTGTGCAGGAATTTCTGATCGTTGAAACGTTGCGGGAGCATTTTTTTCGAGGTAGTGGACCTGATTATCGCGGATTGATCCGCAAACGTGAGCTTCTGCTTTTTTATCCAGCCGCGGGCTTTTTCAAGAAGTCCCGTCTCTTTTATCTTTTTCATATTGAACAGCAGGACGCCGGCGTTGACGTAGTTCGGGTTCAGCAGATATTTTCCGTAGTGGTCTCTCGCCGCGGCGTATTCGACAAGGCTTATATCCGTATCATACAGAAGGTGTATGTCACGGTTGAACATTATATCCGCGTCGAGATACAAAAGCTTGTCCGGCATCCCGTCTATGAGATCGGCGAAAAGCCGTATCAGCGTGTAAGGCGAGCAGTAGGCGCCCTCGTTCGGACAGCCGGAGAAATGCTTCATATAAAGATCCGTAACGTCTGTCTTCACGACTCTGTTTTCGGGGTTGTACGACTTGATGACCGTATCGAAGAATCCGATCATCGGATCGGGTATCGGCGTGTACGCGGGTTTCAGATGTGAAACGTCCATCGTGTATACGTAGAACGTATACGGCTCCGTGCTCTCGGAGCGCTTCAGGATGGAGAGGGCGCAGGTGAGCATCCCGTCAAAGACGTATCCGTTCCCGCAGAACAGTATATTGACCATGTCAGCCTTCCTTTTTGATATATTTGATGTATTCGCAGTCCGAGAGGGCGGCGCGGGCGCACATCGCGTCGTAAACGCGGTCGCGCAGATCCTTCGTACGTTTTTTCAGCGGCAGCTCCGTGTCGGGATAAAACGGACCGTCGATATAAGTCACCACGCGCGGCTTTCCGAAAAGCCGGCTTTTTTTGTACGTGTTGGTGAAACAGAACACGGGCGTATTTCCGCGGCACGGATAGCCGAACGACGTGTCGGGAAAATCCCTGATCTTCGTGTAATACGGCCAGATATGCGCCTCGGGATATATGACGACGGCGCCGCCCTCGCCCGTCCGGGTGTCAAGCGCGGAGAGAAAATTGCGGTACGCCTTCATATCGCCGGGCAGCGGAAGAGCGCCGAGCGCCGGCGTGTATTTTCCGAGAACGGGTATCGAAATGTTGTCCGGGTGGACGACGAAATATACCCTCTTCGGAAACAGGAACGAATTCGGCATGAAGGGATCGCCGGTACGCTGAGTGTGGTTGCCGTAAACGTATATCCCGGTATTTCTGAAGCCCTTCAGCTTTTTCCGCCCGACCGTCTTCTGGCGGAGCACGAGCTTCGAGTAAAGAAACGCGATCGGCCGCGCTATGACGCTGTAAAGTATGCGCGTCCCCACGCCGTTTCTTATGTAGACGTAATCGCCGTCGACCTTCCGACCGTTGAAATCGGTCCCGGAGAACTCCTCGTCCTCGCTTATGTAATACTGTATCCTGTCCTTCAAAACGTCCTCCGTTTTACGGTTGATACCGGATCGCCCGCCGTCCGTTACAGCTGTTTATCCGATATCCGGAGCAGCTCCTCAAGCCCGCTGCGGTATTTTCTGATCAGAGCCATGAGACGGTCGAGCTTGCTCTTGCTGACCTCCTGACCTTCGGAAGGCTCCGCGGGAAGTCCCGCCGTCAGCTCGTCTTCGCTTATGACCGTCAGCTTGTATTTCGGCTTGTTGTTCTTGAAAATGTAGACCTCTCCGAGCTTGTCAGCGAGACGCGCGGTCTGTGAAAAGTTGCGGTTGGCGTCGGATATGGATACGATCTTGTCTGTATTTATATTCATTCGCCGGCCTCCTTTTGAAAATACTGCTTTATTATACTACGATTTTAGGATATTGTCAACCTATTTTTCACAATTTAATATTCACATGACCGCATAATCTGGTATTGAATACCATTATAGCACGTTTTATATATTTTGTCAAGCCGTTTTGCAGAATAATACACGTTAAATCATCCCGCGCCGCGCTTTTTCGGGAAAAACAAAAAAAGAGGCCCTGTCGGACCTCTTTCCGGTTTACGGAAGATATTTGAGCGGGTCGACCTTTTCTCCGTCGATCCTGATCTCGAAATGCAGATGATATCCCGTGGCGTATCCGGTCATACCGACCTCGCCTATCTGCTGACCCTGATAGACGCGTTCGCCGACGGAAACAAAGGGCTCCGACCGCATGTGCGCGTAAAGCGTCTCTTGACCGTTGTCGTGCTTTATCATACAGTAGTATCCGTATGAGGAGCTCCGCTCCGCCTTCGTCACGACGCCGCCGTTCGCCGCGTAGATCGGCGTACCGCCGGGTACCGCTATGTCTATCGCGTAATGGTAGCTGTATTTACCGAACACGGTCCTTCCACCGAAGGTGTCGGTCAGCGTGTAGCTGCGCTTGATCGGCCATTCGTAGCCTGAGCCCGCCGCGGCGGACGATCTTGTTTTCGTCCCCTCGTCGATTATTTTCGGCAAAGGCGCAAACACGATCTCCTCCGAGACTATCTCACGGCTGACCGGTATCCCGTTTTCGTATCTTATCCTGTATATGACTTCCTTCTTTCCGTCGGCGCCGTCCTGAGATTTCTCATAGCTGCCGATGAAAAGATCCTCGTTCCTTCTGTATTCCGTGGTGTACGGAACGGTCTCGGTGACCTTGACGCTGACCGTTATCGCCCCGTCCTCTTCCGTTTCGGACGACACTATCTGTCCGCCGCCCGGTCCGAACGATTTCGGTTCGTCCTCGTTCGCCTCAACGTCGACCGCGATGATCGATGACCTGCCGGCGTCGACCGTTCGGTAAAGCTCTCCGGATCCTTCAAGCAGAAGCTGCGTGATCTCCGTGCCCGCTCTGAGGACAGATACCGGATAGTAGAGCGAACGCACCTCAAGCGTGCCCGTCAGCTCGACCTCGCTCCCCTCGGCGCCCTGCGCCGCGATCCTGACCGCGGTCACGGCGTCCGCTATCACCGACGGATCGGTGTTCGCCGCGACGAACGCGCCGTTCGCGTATATCCCGTATGCCGCCGTGTGCTCCTTGAGCGAGGCTATGTAGATCGCCTTATATATCTCATCATCCGTGAGGACGTTTCTGACCTCAGCCCCTTCGGCGTAGCCGTACGTGATGCGGCACACCGCGGTGTCCGAGCCGTATGCGAGCGCCGGAAGATCGGCGCGCACGCGCTGTTCGACGGACCGGACCGCGGAAGCGCTCTCCACTACTCCGATGTCAACGCCGTCAATGAACAGACGAAGCCCGACCCTGACGGAGCATACGGACGCTATCATCAGTACGGCGGCGGCAGCAAGAAGAATGCAGATGACCGCCGGGAATATTCGGTTTTTACCTTTCAATGACATAAGCCGTGACGCTCCTGAAAAAATTCCGCGCTGAAATCCGGACCCTATCCGGATCCATTTTTATATTATACATTTGGAACTCGGATAAAACAACGTCGAATTTGTAAACAACGATCAACACGTTGATGTCAAAATACATGAAATTACCGCTGAATTTTTGTGCATAATACACAAAACAGCGCTTTTTAACATTATTTTGTGGCTCTTGGGTTGACTTATTCACAGAATTATGAGTAATATGGTACCATGAACGATCTTGGTTTCGGGGACCCGCCCGTAAACGGGGAGATCATGAGGAACGCCCGGTTCAGAGCGGCGCAGAGCCGCGTCGCCGTGCTCATGTTCATAATACTCGGCATAAACCTCTACGTGAGCTTCGTGCCGATCATACCGGTCGCCCTGCAGAAGCAGGGCTTTTACGGCGAGCTTTCGCAGGCGATCATCTATCTTACATATATGGCGCTCCCGGTCTTTCTGTTCGGGATCGTCACCGGAAGACGCCCCGCGGAATATTTCAGCTTCCGCCGCGGGAAAAAGGGGACGTTCGCCGTCGGCGTCTTCACGCTCGGCGTCGTTTACTTCGCGCAGCTCGTGGCGGCTGTCGTTTCGGCGGCGCTGACCGGGATCGGCGCGGACCCGAACCTCGGTGCGGCGCAGCCGACCGGAGACCCGGCGGTCTTCATACTGCGGGTGATCTATATCGCCGTTTTCCCGGCGGTGTTTGAGGAACTGGCGATGCGCGGTCTGGTGCTCGGAGAGCTGCTGCCGTTCGGAAAAAGCTTCGCGGTCATGACGTCCGGCGTCCTGTTCGCTCTGATGCACATGAACCCGGTACAGCTCCCGTTCGCATTCATCGCCGGAACAGCCATGGCGTACGCCGCGCTCAGCTGCGGCACTCTGCGCGTCTCGATGGCGGTGCACTTCATCAACAACTTCTTAAGCGTGCTTTTCCTGTCGCTCCCCGAATTTCTGTCTCCCGAGGTATCATTTATAGCGGAGCTTTCGGTGAGCGCCGTGATATTCGCCGCCGGTACCGCCGCCGGGATCTTTCTTATAAAACACAGACGTGAGGAGAAAAACGAAGGGACGGCGCTCTGCACGGTGACGGATGAGCCGCTCAGGGTCGATCTGCGCGGCGGTCTGCACGGAAAGCTGTCGCCGCTTCTCGTGATCTACGTGTGCGCGGCGCTGCTTATAACCCTGCTCACGTTCGGGATGTCGTTTTTGACGCGGCTTGCGGGATGATATGAAGGAATACACGGAAGAAGAGCTCCGCTTTTACATGGGCGAAGCGTATGCCGAGGCGCTTGAAGCGTACGAGCTCGGCGAGGTGCCGGTCGGCGCCGTGATAGTCTGGGAGGACAGGATAGTCGCCCGCGCCCGCAACAGGCGCGAGACGGGGAAAAACGCGCTTTACCACGCGGAGCTCTCCGCGATCGACGCCGCGTGCTCGTCGCTCCGTGGCTGGAGGCTCCATAAAGGCGATCTGTTCGTCACGCTCGAGCCGTGCGTCATGTGCGCGGGCGCCTGCGTGAACAGCCGGATACGCCGCGTCTACTACGGCGCGCCCGATATACGCTTCGGCGGCTTCGGAGGCGTGTGCGATCTGAGGGATTTCAGGTTCAACCACATGCCGGAGGTGCACGGCGGCGTGATGGAGGAGGAGTGCTCGGAACTTCTCCGACGGTTTTTCAATAATTTGCGCAAAAACCGCAATTAAATGGTATAGAAAACTTAATAGCCCGAGTGATATAATAAATCGATTTTTTTGAAATTGAGGAGAGCTATGGAAGGAATAACGGAAGAGGCGGTGACGGCCGTGACGGCGGATCCCGGGATACTGAACGTGATGCTTATGGGAATAGGCGTCGTATTTGCCGGGCTTTTGCTCGTTATGCTCGTCTGCCGTCTGATACTGCTCGCGGGCTCCGCGCTGCAGCTTGGAAAAAAGCCGGAAAAAAACGCGGATGAAGGCTCCGCGGCGCCGGCGGATGAAGGTGCGTTCAAGCCCGACGGCGAGCTTGCCGCGGTCATAGGCGCCGCCGTGGCCGAGGAGCTCGGCAAAGACGTATCGGCTGTCAGAATAATATCCGTAAAGAGGGTCACAAAATGAAAAAGTACAAGGTAATTGCAAACGGTGTTGAATACGAAGTGCTCATCGAGCTCGTCTCGGACGACGAGGCGGCGCCCGTACAGACAGCGTCCGCGCAGGTGACGGCTCCGTCCGCCGCTGCCGAAGGCGCCGTGAAGGCTCCGCTCACCGGCACGGTGACGACGGTAAGCGTCAAAGCGGGCGACCGCGTGAAAAAGGGTCAGGTGCTGATGATACTCGAGGCGATGAAGATGGAGAACGAGATCCTCGCGAAGGAGGACGGCACGGTATCGTCCGTCGCCGTGAGCGCCGGTACGCAGGTAGACGCGGGCACCGTCCTGTGCGTGATAGGCTGACGTATGGACGCTCTCGTAAACTTTCTCAAGCAGACCGGTTTTTACCTTTTTTCGGTCGACAATAACTGGAAATGCCTGATAATGTTCGTTATCGGCGGCATTCTCCTTTATCTCGGGATTAAAAAGAAATTCGAGCCGCTCCTGCTCGTTCCGATAGCGATCGGCATGATACTCACCAACCTTCCCGGCGCCGGGCTCTTCCATTCGGAGGTCTTTGCCGGCGGTCATATCGACTGGTCGATATTCGCGCAGGGTCAGGCGGGACTCATAGACATACTCTATCTCGGCGTCAAGCTCGGTATTTACCCGTGCCTCATATTCATAGGCGTGGGAGCCATGACGGATTTCTCGCCCATGATCGCGAATCCGCGCAGCATGCTGCTCGGAGCGGCGGCTCAGCTCGGTATTTTCGTCACCTACGCCGCGGCGAACGGGCTTTATAAGCTGTCCTCCGGAAGCCTCGGCTTCACGGCGGCGCAGTCCGGCGCTATCGGGATAATCGGCGGCGCCGACGGCCCCACGGCGATCTATACGGCGACAAGGCTCGCCCCCGAGCTGCTCGGACCGATCGCCATAGCCGCGTACTGCTACATGGCGCTCGTGCCGTTCATCCAGCCCCCGATAATGAAGCTCCTTACGACGAAGAAGGAAAGAGCCATCCAGATGAAGCAGCTCCGCCCCGTATCAAAGGGAATGAGGATCGTTTTCCCGATACTCATGATTGTCGTCGTATCGCTGATCGTTCCGTCGGCGGCTCCGCTCGTCGGATGCCTGATGTTCGGAAACCTGCTCCGTGAATGCGGAGTCACCGAAAGGCTTTCGAAGACCGTGCAGAACGAGCTTATGAACATAGTCACGATATTCCTGGGAGTTTCCGTCGGCGCAACGGCTACGGCTGATAACTTCCTCGATCTGAAGACGCTGCTCATTCTTGCGATAGGCATCGTGGCGTTCAGCTTCGGTACAGCCGGAGGCGTCCTGCTCGCCAAGTTCATGAACCTCTTCACAAAGAACAAGATAAACCCGCTCATAGGCTCCGCCGGCGTTTCCGCGGTGCCGATGGCGGCGAGGGTAAGCCAGAAGGTCGGCCAGGAGGAGGATCCCGGCAACTTCCTTCTGATGCACGCGATGGGCCCGAACGTGGCGGGAGTCATAGGCTCCGCTATCGCCGCCGGCGTCCTGCTCTCGCTTTTCGCTCATTGAGGTGATTATGGATACACAGAAAAATCCGCTGAAGATCACGGATACGATCCTGCGCGACGCGCACCAGTCGCAGGCGGCTACGCGCATGCGTACGGAGGATATGCTCCCCGCCTGTGAAATACTTGATAAAATAGGATATTATTCGCTCGAATGCTGGGGCGGCGCTACGTTCGACGCCTGCATGAGATTCTTGCACGAGGATCCGTGGGAGCGTCTCCGCGCTCTCCGCAAGGCGCTGCCGAATACAAAGCTGCAGATGCTTCTGCGCGGGCAGAACCTTTTGGGATACAAGCATTACGCCGACGACGTCGTCGAGCTTTTCGTCAAAAAGTCGATCGAGAACGGAATAAACATAATCAGGATATTCGACGCGCTGAACGACGTCCGCAACATCGAATGCGCGATGAAGTATACGAAATACTACGGCGGCGAGGCTGAGGCGGCGATAAGCTACACGATAAGCCCCGTCCACAACGAACGGTATTTCGTTGAGCTCGCGATGAAGCTCGAGGAGATGGGCGCCGATACGATCTGTATCAAGGATATGGCGAACCTGCTCCTCCCGTACGAGGCGTTCTCGCTTATAAAGGCGATCAAGGAGCGCGTATCGGTACCGGTCCACCTCCATACGCACAATACGACGGGCACGGGCGATATGACGAACCTGCTCGCGGCGCAGGCGGGCGTCGACATTGTCGACACGGCGCTTTCTCCGTTCGCGAACGGCACGAGCCAGCCGTCGACCGAATCCCTTGTCGCAACGCTGAAGGACACCCCGCGCGATACCGGGCTCGATCTCGACCTGATGTCAAAGGCGGCGGCACATTTCAGGGGCGTCGCCGAAAGGCTGAAAAACGAAGGCATCCTCGATCCGAAGGTGCTCCGTGTCGACACGAACACTCTGCTTTACCAGGTCCCGGGCGGCATGCTCTCGAACCTCATTTCACAGCTCAAGCAGGCGAAGGCGGAGGACAGGTATTACGACGTTCTGGCTGAGATACCGAGAGTAAGGAAGGATTTCGGATATCCTCCGCTCGTGACGCCCACGTCGCAGATCGTCGGCACGCAGGCCGTCATGAACGTGCTGATGGGCGAGAGATACAAGACGTTCACAAAGGAATCGAAGGGCGTTCTGCGCGGGGAATACGGCAGACTGCCCGGTGAGGTGAACGAAGAGGTCAGAAAAAAGGCGATAGGCGACGAGGAGCTCATAACCTGCCGTCCCGCCGATCTCATAGAACCGGAGCTCGAAAAATACCGAGAGGAAATGAAGGACGTCGCACGGTGTGACGAGGACGTTCTGTCATGCGCGCTTTTCCCTAAGGTCGCGCCGGAATTCCTGAAAAACAAATACGCTCCGAAAAAGGAAGAGGAGGAGAGGACTCTCAGGGTCTTCTTCTGACGCAAAACGCCGGGTACCGATCCCGGCGTTTTTTTCGTCCGGGAGGCGGACGCGGCGCCGATTCTTTTAAGAATGGTATTGACAAATCAACTGATCGGGTGATATAATAAAGAAAAAAGATCCCATGAAAGGATCCGAAAGTACAGGAAGGGAATACATATGGCAAAAAAAGTGACGAGTCTTGACGCCTTCAAGGAAGATCAGACCGAGGTCGTCGTGGATACCTCGAAAAAACTCAAGGTAGCGATCATCGGCACCGGCTGGATAGCCGGCGCGCATATGCAGGAATACAAAAAAATGGCCGACGTTGAGATCGTCGCGGCGGCGGATCTCATCCCCGGCAAGGCGTCCGATTTCATGAACGCGTGGGGATATCCGGAGGCGCGCTGCTATCTGTCGTGCCACGAGCTGCTCGAAAACGAGCCGGAGCTCGACGCGGTATCTGTCTGCACCTACAACACCCAGCACGCGCCCTGCGCGATAGACGCGCTCGAGCACGGTGTGAACGTTCTGCTCGAAAAGCCGTTCACCGTAACGCTTGACGAGGCGCTCGACGTCATGAGAGCCGAGAAAAAGAGCGGCAAGGTCCTCTCCATCGGCTTCCAGCCGAGATTCAATCCGAATATGCAGATGATAAAGAAAATAGTCGAATCCGGCGAGCTCGGAAAGATCTACTACATACAGACCGGCGGCGGCAGAAGAAGAGGGATACCGACCCCGTTCGGCACCTCGTTCATCTCGGCGAAGACCGGCGGCATCGGCGCCATGGGCGACATCGGCTGTTATTCGCTCGATATGGTCCTGAACGCCATCGGATATCCGAAGCCCCTCACCGTTACCGGCTACACCTCCGATTTCTTCGGCAAGAGCAAGGAATACTGGAGAGCGGAGCATAAGCCCGAGGAATATTCGGAGGAGTTCGGCGTTGACGATTTCGCGGCGGGCCTCGTCCGTCTCGAGGGCGGTATAATCCTCGACTTCCGTATAGCCTGGGCAATGAATCTCGACACCTCCGGCGACACGATAATCATGGGTACGAAGGCTTCCCTGCGTATCCCGTCGACCGAGTGCTGGAACGGTTCTATCGGCGGTCCGATGACGATATATCACGACGTTGCCGGCACGGACGTGGGCGTTTCCACGACCGTACCGATGCTGAGCAACACGAAGGAGGGCGAGTTCTATCACAAGATCCGCTCGTTCCTCGACGCCGTGAAGACCGGCGGCAAGGCTCCCGTCCCGTCGTCTCAGATAGTTTACAACCAGGCGATAATCGACGGTATCGTAAGATCCGGCAAGACGGGTCACGAGGTCGTCATCGATATCCCGGAGATTTAAGAGAGGTGCCATATGAGTGATTTCAAGGTCGGTCTGCAGCTTTATTCCGTAAGGGATGAGATGGAGAAGAATTTCTTCGGCACGCTGAAAAAGGTAAAGGAAGCGGGGTACGATCACGTTGAGTTCGCGGGATACTACGGACACAACGCCGCCGAGATCAGAAGCATGCTCGACGAGCTCGGGCTCACGTGCCCGTCCGTCCACCAGGGACCCGATCTGTTCCTTGAACAGGGGCAGGAGGCGGTCGACTTCCTGAAGACGATCGGCGCCCGTTATTCGGCTATACCGTGGTACGGGATCGAAAACTACCAGAACGGCAATTTCGACGCCACGATGGCGAAGTTCAGACAGGTGGGCGAGCTTCTGAAGAAGAACGGTATACAGCTCACGTATCACAACCACGATTTCGAGTTCAATTATCTCGACGGGGAATTCATACTTGAGCGGATATACGCCGCCATGCCCGATCTTATAGAGGGTGAGGTCGATACCTGCTGGGCGAAATACGCCGGAGTCGATCCCGCGGCCTTCATAGAAAAATATGCGGGCAGGATGCATACGCTCCATCTTAAGGATTTCACCTGCAGAAAGCTCGCCGACGGCCCCGTTTACGCGCTGATCGACGACAGCGGAAAAGCAAAGCCGAAGCAGTCGAAGGAAGACAACGGATTCGCTTTCCGTCCGCTCGGTATGGGTATGCAGGACTTCCCGGCTATCCTCGCGGCGGCGAAGCGTGTCGGTATCGAGTACATCATAGTCGAACAGGACGAATCGAAGGATATGCCCACGCTCGAGGCGGCGAAGATAAGCCGCGGATATCTGAGGTCGCTCGGATACTGATATAACGGAAAAACCGGTCCCGCACCGGTTTTTCTTTATACTCCGCGCCGGCGCCGGACAAACGCGCACGCGCGTGAGACCGGGATGATGAAAACAAAAAATAAACGATCCGGAGTGTATCATGAAACTTAACAGGATGACCGAAACGATGACGGGCAGACAGCGCGTCAGGGCGACGTTCGAATTTGAAAAAACGGACAGACCGCCGATAGGCTATGAAGCGAACGGCGGCATCGACAGACGACTCAAAGAATACCTCGGCGTACAGAATGAAAGTCACGAAACCTTCATGAGGCTGCTCGGCGTGGATTACCGCAGGATCGCCGCGCCGTACAAGGGACCGCGGCTTTTCGACGTGCCGGAGGGCAGACAGCGCGACCCGCTCGAGGGGTTTATCATGCGCTGGGTGGCGCATGAAACAGGCGGATACTGGGATTTCTGCGATTTCCCTCTGAAGGACGCGGACGACGAGGAGTTCGATAACTATCCCGTGCCGTCGCCGGACGATTTCGACTACGGCGCGGCGGCTGAGCTCGCGCGCTCTTACGGCGGGCTGTTCGCCCTCCATCTGGGCGACCCCGGCGTGCCGGACGTGATCAACTCCAACGGCAGGATAATGGGGATGGAGGACACGCTCTGCCATCTCATCCTCGAGGACGAGGCGCCGATGAGGCTTATCCGCCGCCGTGCGCGATCCTCGCTTGAAATAATGGAAAGAACGCTTGAGGCGTGCCGCGGAGAGATAGATTTCATCTGGCTCGGAGAGGATCTCGGCACACAGATCGCGCCGATGATCAGCCTTGAGCTGTACAGAAAAACGATAAAGCCGATACAGAAGCAGTTCGTCGATCTTGCAAAGTCGTACGGTCTGCCCGTCATGATACATACGTGCGGATCTTCGTCGTGGGCGTATGAGGATTTCATTGGAATGGGCGTCAAAGGCGTGGATACGCTTCAGCCGGAGGCGGCGAACATGAGCCCGCGCTGGCTGCTCGATCATTTCGGCGGAAGGCTCAATCTGAGAGGGTGCATCTCAACGGCCGGGCCTCTCGCGTACGGGACGCCCGCGGACGTCAGGGCGAACTGCACGGATATCCTTGAAATGATGAAGCCTTACGGCGGATATCATTTCGCCCCGACCCACGCGATACAGGACAACAGCCCGACGGAGAACGTGTTCGAAATGTATCAGACGGTATATGACTTCTGCAGATAGGAAATAGTAAAATAATATTCTGTTTTTTGCATAAAAAACAGAATATGACGCCAAGACCGCAAATATTGACTATACCGTACAAAAATAATACTTGAACGGACATACTGCGCGGATATATAATAAAGAAAAAAACGAGGTGTGATGAAATGTACTTGAAAAACGGAAAAGTTGAATTCAAAGGCAAGGAAAGCCGCGATCCTTTTTCTTTCAGATACTATGACAAAAACAGGGTCATAAACGGCAGGACCATGGGCGAGCAGCTCAGATTCGCAATGAGCTGGTGGCACACGGTAAACGCCTCCGGAACGGATATGTTCGGCGGCGACACGATGGATAAGACCTTCGGTCTGTCCGGAATGGAAAAATACAGGGCGAAAGCGGATTTCGCCTTTGAGCTTATGCAGAAGCTCGGCATAGACTATTACTGCTTCCACGACGTGGACGTCGCGCCTGAGGGCGCAACGCTCGCCGAAAGCGTAAAGAATCTCGAGGAGATGACGGACTACCTGCTTGAAAAGCAGAAGCAGACGGGCATCAGACCTCTGTGGGTCACCGCGAATATGTTCGGCGACAAAAAGTTCATGGCGGGCGCCGCCACAAGTCCCGAAGCCGACGTTTTCGCCGTAGCCGCCGGAAAGGTGAAGGCGGGGATCGACGCCGCCGTCAAGCTCGGCGCGAAGGCGTACGTTTTCTGGGGCGGACGTGAAGGCTATGATACGCTGCTCAATACGGATATGGCGCTTGAGCTCGACAACCTCGGACGCTTCATGAAAATGGCGCGCGACTACGGGCGCTCCCACGGCTTTGACGGCGATTTCTACATAGAGCCGAAGCCGAAGGAACCGACGAAGCATCAGTACGATTTCGACGCGGCGACCTGCGCCAATTTCATCCGCGTAAACGGTCTTGAAAAGGATTTCAGACTCAACATAGAAGCCAACCACGCGACGCTCGCCGGACACACCTTCCAGCATGAGCTGAGGGTAGCCGCCGTAAACGGGCTGTTCGGCTCGATCGACGCTAATCAGGGCGATCCGCTGCTCGGCTGGGATACAGACCAGTTCCCGACGAACGTCTACGATACGACGCTCTGCATGTACGAGGTCATAAAAGCCGGCGGCTTCACGAACGGCGGTCTCAACTTCGATGCGAAGGCGAGAAGACAGTCCGATACGCTCGATGACACGGTGCTTTCATATATCGCCGGCATGGACGCGTTCGCGCTCGGGCTCATAAAGGCGTATCAGATAATCGAAGACGGCAGGATAGAAGACTTTATAAAACAGCGCTACGCGTCATATGAAAGCGGCATAGGCAGACGGATAGTCGAAGGAAAAGAAACGCTTGAAACGCTCGCCGCGTACGCCGCCGATCTTAAGGATCCCGCCCCCGTGAGCGGCAGACAGGAATACCTTGAAGCGGTGTTGAACGATATACTGTTTTCGGGAAACGTCTGATTTATGAAAAAAACGATCAAACGGGCGCTTGCGTTCGTTATTTCCGGAGTTATGCTTTTTGCTGCGTCATGTACGCACGAAGCGGAGACGACCGGTACGGCGGACGACGTTACGGAGACCGTCGCGCCGGATATAACGGATGCGCCGGACGATACGTCGGTACCGCAAAAAAGCCTCGATCTTCTTACGTTCACGCCGGCGTCGCCTTCGGGGCAGGTGCTGACGGAAAAGGGAAGATCTCCGCAGATACTCATAACAAATTACAATGAAACTGCGACGGACGCGCTCGGAAGAGTGCTGCCGACGTCGGAGACCGCCGGACTGCCGAAAAAGGATAAATACGTCGGTCTGTTCTACCTTGTCTGGACGACCGGATCCACCTGCGACGTTGACAACGCCAAAGCCATCGCGTCAGATCCGTACAATCCGAATTTCGGACCGCGCTGGGGCTTCTGCTGGTGGTCGGAGCCGGAGACGGGATACCACAGAGCCGACGACGTATGGCAGATAAAGCGCGACATGTATTATTTTGCGATGGCCGGCGTGGATTTTATATACGTCGATCTGACGAACGGATATCTGTACGAGGATACGCAGAAGGTACTGCTCGACACGTGTGCGGAAATGCGTGCGAACGGTCAGATGACGCCTTATATCGTGCCGTGGGGCTTCGCCTCCGCTGTCAAGGGCAAAGGAGATCTCGGAAAATACTACGAGCTTTTCATGACGGATGAAAAGTATAAGGATCTGTGGTTTTATTGGGACGGCAAGCCTCTCGCCATGGCAAAGCCTCTTGACGACGGCACGTTCCCGATAATGAAGGATGAATACTATAGGGACAAGCTCACCTTCAGAAAGTCATGGGTCAGCCCGGAGCAGTACAGTGAAATGTACTGGGAGGACAACCGCATAGTTAATTTCGGTTACGGCTACGGTTGGGTCGAAAACAGGGAAACCGCGGAATGCACCGGCATCGGCTGCGCCGGCTTTGCGAATTTCGGAGCCGGCAGAAGCGGTTCGCGCTCGGCAAAAAAGTACCTCAACGCATTTCTCGAGACGGATACGATGGGTAAAGGCACGGTGTTCGAAACCGCTTTCAAGCAGCTGATGAAGAAGAACCCCGAATGCGAGGTGCTTCTGATCTCCCGGTGGAACGAGTGGGTCGCGCAGAATTTTACGGAGGAGCACCATACCGATACCGGATTCGTAGATCAGTTCAACCCGGAGTTTTCCCGGGACATAGAGCCGATGAAGGGCGGCTATACGGACAACTACTTTTATCAGATGTGTTCGATAATCCGCCGGTTCAAGGGCGTTCTGCCGGCGGACGGCGCGTCCGGCAGGCATACGATGAGCGAGACGGATCCGGACGTTTTCGAAAAATGGGAGAGCGTTTACCCCATTTATACGGATTTTGAAGGCGACACGTCCCGCCGCGATCATACTGATACCACGGGAAAGCTGCGCTACGTCAACGACACCGGCAGAAACGATATGATCGAATCACGCATAACGGCGAACGGCTCGAACGTTTATTTCTATGTGAGGACAAAGGAGCCCGTAACGTCTTATAAAGACGCTTCAAACTGGATGCTCCTGTTTATCGACGCGGACGATGACAAGAGCACCGGCTGGGAGGGATACGACTTTCTTCTGAATTATGACGTCATATCGGATACAGCAACGTCGCTCTGCGCGTATAAGGACGGCGTATGGCAGCAGATCGGATGCGTGCCGTACGCGCTGAAAAACGACAGGATGGCGGTTACCGTACCGCGATCGCTTCTCGGACTTACGGGCGACGGTGTTAAGATCAATTTCCACTGGTCCGACAACGTGACCGACATATACAGCCTTGAATCGTGGTTCACGACCGGAGACAGCGCGCCGGAACGCAGGAACGATTATGCCGCGGATATCGCCGTCGCGTATGACGGAAAAACCGAAAAGATACTTCCGCGGGGCGCGGACGGCGTCAAGGGAATGAAGACCGTGCAGATAAATGCGTCCAAACCCGAACCCGAACCCGGACTTCTTCTTTCGCTTTATCCGCTGCCCGCCGGTTATCCGGCGCAGCCTGATCTGCGGCTGATATCCGGTCTTCTGTCGGGATACACCGTAACGGACGGCGTCGGCGCGGACAAGCTTCCGGAGGGCGGCAATACCGCCGCGCTGTTCGAAGGCTTCATCAAAGCGGAGGAGACGAAAAAATACGGATTCACGCTGACGTTTACGGGCGGCGCGGTGCTTTATATCGACGGACGGCTCGTCGCCGACGGCTCATACGATCCTTCGCTTACGGGCGAACGCACGGCGTCGGGCGCGATCATACTTGAAAATGGCCTGCACCGGATCAGGGTCGAATACGCCGAATGCAAAGGCGGAAAGCCGTCGGTCGCGCTGTCCGGCGCTTCGGGATTTTACCACGAAAAGCCGGAGAACATGCCGGAGCTGCCGGCGTGGAAGGTCGACTTTTCGACCATGAAGGATCAGAAGGCATACAGCGAGGAAGGCGCGCCGGCGGGCATTTATGACCCTTATATCTATCTTAAGTTCGGTTATACCGCGTATCTCGGAAACGTGGATCTTTCGGATTATTCGCGTGTCGAAATAACGTATTGCTGCGACGGAACGGAGATCACGGAAAAACGCTTCGCAGCCTCGCCCTCGCTTGCGATCGGACTCAAAAGCAGGGATTCATCATACGGATATGAACAGAACGTGGATTTTGACGGAGATATAGTTCATACCGAAATGGTGTTTTCAAACCGCTCGTGGGCAGCCGGAGCGAGAGACGCCGTGATAGATCTGTCGGAAATAAACTATAACGGCGACGTATGGCTTGCGATTCACAATCCGAACGCCACCTTCGTCGGCATTCTTGAAATCAGATTCTATTCGTGAAAACGGAGGGTAAAATGAATTACTATATAGGCATCGACCTCGGCACGAGCTCCTGTAAGGGGACCGTCGTCGACGGCGAGGGAAACGTATACGGATCGAGAAGCGTAAAATACGACGTTCATTACCCGGCGCCGGGATACAGCGAGCAGGATCCGGCGGACTGGCTCTCGGCGGCAGAAACGATCCTTTCCGGGCTCAGCCGCGGCAGAGAGGACGAAATAAAGGGTGTGAGCATAGCCGGGCAGATGCACGGTCTCGTAATGCTTGACGAAAACGGCGCGGTCATCCGTGAGGCGATCCTCTGGAACGACGGCAGAAGCGAAAAGCAGACGGCGTATCTGAACAGCATCCCGGAGACGTTCGCGGAGACCGGGAATACCGCTTTCCCGGGCTTCACGGCGCCGAAGATACTGTGGGTCGCCGAAAACGAACCGGAGAATTTCGCGCGATGCCGCAGGATATGTCTGCCGAAGGACTATCTCGCTTATAAGCTCACCGGCGTCTTTTCAACGGATTATTCGGACGCCGCGGGAATGCTTCTGCTTGACGTTGAGCATAAAAAATGGTCGGAGACGATGTGCCGTATCTGCGGTATCTCCCCGGATATGCTCCCCGCGCTTTACGAAAGCTGTGAAGTGACCGGACCGCTCAAGCCGGAATACGGCCTGAAAAACGCCGTTATGTGCGCGGGCGCGGGCGACAACGCCGCCTCCGCCGTCGGCTGCGGCGTTTTGTCCGACGGCGACTGCAGTATATCTCTCGGTACTAGCGGAACGGTGTTTCTGCCGTGCGATGAATTCAGACCGGGCGCCGGGAAGACGCTCCACAACTTCTGCCACAGCACGGGGAAATATCATCTTATGGGATGTATCCTTTCCGCGGCGAGCTGTGACGACTGGTGGACGAAACGGATACTTCACACGGATTACGATAAATTCACACTTGATAAAGCGGCGTCGACCGGCGTGTATTTCCTGCCGTATCTTACGGGCGAACGCTGCCCCCACAACGACGTAAAGGCGCGCGGTGCGTTCGTCGGGCTTTCGGCGGAAACGACGCGGCAGGATATGTGTCTTTCGCTGTATGAGGGCGTATCGTACGCCCTGCGGGACTGTATCGTATCGGGCGGCGTGAGCGTAAAGGAAGCCGTGCTCTGCGGCGGCGGCGCGAAAAGCCCGCTCTGGCAGACGGTTGTGTCAAACGTGCTCGGAGTCGATATATACGTTACGGACACGGAGCAGTTCGGCGCGGCGATGCTCGCGATGGTCGGCTGCGGAGAATATAAAACGCTGAAGGAATGCGCCGCGTCGACGGTGAAAAAGCACCTCGCGGCAAGCCCGGATCCCCGTGTTCACGAAAAATATGATAAAGGCTTCGAGGTATATAAGAAACTGTACCCGGCGCTTAAGGTGCTGTCGGAATGAAGGAGACTCATATGAAACTGAAAGCAGTGAAGGAGTATCACGGCACGCCGATAAGCCGTAAGCTCGCGTCGAACTTCATAGAGCTCGGCTACGGGCTTCAGGTCGAGGGGATGGTGGCGGAAATGTTTTTCAACCGCAGCTTTGAGCCGTTTTATCCTTACAGGCTCATAAACAAGCTCTGGTACGATCTGCTTGACGACGAAAACGACCTCAATTCCCGCTGTGAGACCGACTGGCGCGTGTTTGACTGGTATCATTCCTCGTACGAGCACAACGCGTGGTTCGCTTTTCCGGGCGTCGCCGGATATCAGCCCGTCTGCGACGACTCGACGTTTGTGATCGGGGATTCGCCCGGTCACGACGTTCACATCCGTATGACGGAGGGCGGCTGCCACGGAAAATACGCTATGCGCGTGGTAAACCGTGAAAAAACGGGCGGTCTCGCGCAGGACGGAAAATACTGCTTTGCGGGCGTCAAATACAATTTCAGCGGAATGGCGCGTTTTATATCGGGCAAGGGCGAGCTTTACGCGGCGTTTTACAGAGAAAACACGACTGACAGCCCCGTGTGTCTCGTCCGCATCGAAGAGCCCGGCGAAGAGTTTACCCGGATAAAAGCCGAAATGACGGTACCGGAAAACGGAAGATATACATTCGTACTGCTGACGCCCGAGGATTCGGAGGTCGAATTCGACGATTTTTCGCTTCAGCCGGACGACGCCGTCCGCGGCTTCAAAAAAAGCGCGGTCGAGGCGGGCGCGAAAGTTGCGCCGAAGGTCATACGCTGGCCGGGCGGCTGCTTCGCCTCGTTCTATGACTGGCGCAAGGGCGTCGGCGAATACAGAGAACCGGATTATTCCTATTTCTGGGGCGGATATCAGTATAACGATATCGGCACGGACGAGCTCGCCTCTTACGCGGAGGCGTGCGGCGGCGAATCCATGATCTGCGTGAATATGTATCATCCGTATAAGCGCTTTTTCGACTACGTTCCTCCCGAATCAATAGGAGGCGACCCGAACGACAAAACGCTTACCGGATTCTTACACGGCAGGGATCTTTTGCAGTTCGCGGATAAGAAAAAAGGCGCCGCGGAAGCCGCGGCGTGGGTCGAATACTGCAACGGCGACGAAACGACGGAGGGCGGACGCGCGCGGATCGGAAACGGCAGGGTAAAGCCGTATAACGTGAAATACTGGGAGATGGACAACGAATGCCACCGCTGGTTCACGGCGGAGGAATACGCGTACGAATGCGTGGAGTATTCGAAGGCGATGAAAGCCGTGGATCCCGGGATAAAGATCGGAATGATATCGTACTGCTATGATTTCGACTCGCTTGTCCGTATGCTCGATATCGCCGGCGGACACATAGATTTTCTCGCCGACCGCGGGATAGAGGAGACGGATCTGCAAAGAAAGCTCGCGCTGATAGGCGGTTACAATGAAAAGCACGGCACGAACATAAAGTACTGCAATACCGAATGGCTGCCGCTGAACGGCGCGGACGTGTACAACATGGTCCCGAGAGGGAAGACAAAGAAAAACAAGTGTTATATGTTCAGCAAGTGGTCGTACGCGCTCGACGCGGCGGCTGAGATGATGATGTGGCAGAGGTACGGTGAAATGATAGATTTCATCAACTTCAACAACCTTGCGAACACTCACTCGCAGTCCGTTATAGAGACGCCGAAGGAAGGCGCGTATCTGACGGCGGCGGGCGAGATGATGAGCAGGTTCTCTCACACTAAGGCGGCAAGGACGATCGTGCTCGAGGATTATCATCCGCACAGAAACGACCCGGTACAGGTGCAGCTTTCCGAAAACAGTGACGGCTCCGCGCTCGTGCTGAACGTCCTTGACCGCACGGAGGAGGACGGGGAGCTTACGCTTGATCTTTCGGTTTTCAACGTTCCCGACGGCGAATACGGCGGCTCGATGCTTTACGCGGACAGCCTGCTTTCGATGAACACCCTGAATGACAGGCAAATAAAAGAAAAGAATGCGGCACTGACCGTAAAAGACGGCGTTATAACGCTTGAAGTACGGAAGCTGTCTTTTACCGAATATATAATAAACAGAGGTTGACGTATGGAGAAGTATAACAGCATAAGACCCGGCGCGGTATGGCTTGACACGAAGGGAGAGCGTATACAGGCGCACGGCGGCTCCGTCATGTATCTTGACGGCGCCTACTACTGGTACGGCGAAAACAAGCAGTTCACGGATCCGGACAAAAATATCTGGCACTGGGGAGTGCGCTGCTACAGATCGGTCGATCTGTATAACTGGGAGGACCTCGGGGTCATCATCCCACCCGAGACGGACGATCCCGGAAGCAGCCTCCACCCGTCGTCTATGATGGACCGTCCGCATATAATCTACAACAAAAAGACGAAAAAATTCGTCTGCTGGCTCAAAATAATGCAGAGGGACGGCACGCAGAGCGAGACCGTGATGACCGCCGACAGCCTGACCGGGCCTTATACGAAGGTGCGCGAAGGGCTTTATCCGCTCGATATGAGCGCGGGCGATTTCGACCTCGCCGTCGCGGATGACGGCAAGGGTTATTATTTCTTCGAGCGCGTCCACAGCGAGACGGTCATCGCCGACCTGACGGCGGATTATACGGACGTCACAGGCTACTATTCCGAGCATTTCCCGCACAGTCATCCGCCGTACGTCCGCGAGGCGACGGCTCACTTCATAAGAAAAGGCAAGCACTACATCATCACATCCGGCACCACGGGCTATATGCCGAACCCGTCCGAGGCGGCTGTCGCCGACACGTGGCACGGCCCTTATACGGTCCTGGGCGATCCGCACCCGGGCGATGCGAGCCGCACGTCATATCACAGTCAGATATCGAGCGTGTTCAAGGTGCACGGCAAAAAGGATCTTTATATAGCCTGCGCCGACCGTTGGATGCCCAACGCGATGGACGTCCCGTATGAGGATTACGAAAAGGCGTACGATATCATGTTCTCACCCGAGGCGACGGATGAGGAGAGAAGCGCGGCGGCGGAAATAATGAGCCGCATCCCGCGTGAGAAAACAGCCGAAGCCGACTACGTATGGCTTCCGATCCGCTTTGACGGGGATAACGTGAGGATAGACTGGTACGACGAATGGCGTACGGAAGATTTCGAATAAGGGGGACCGTATGAGGATCATAAACAACAAGGGCGTATGCGACCCGCACGTTCATATTTTCAACGGCCGCGCGTATATGTTCACGACCCACGACAGGGGACCGGGGCAGCCGATTTTCAGAATGGACGACTGGAGGATCTTTTCCTCAGACGATCTGCTCAACTGGAGACTTGAGTATACTCTTCGCCCCGAGGACACGTTTTTAGGCAAATGTGAGGAGTGCTACGCGACCGACGCGGCCGAGAGGAACGGAAAATACTATATGTATTTTTCACATCAGCAGTACTGCATCGGCGTCGCCGTGAGCGACAGCCCCGGCGGGCCCTACAGGGACGCGCTCGGAAAGCCACTCATCCCGAAAGGCATGGTCGATACCGCGTGCTACGATCCCACCGTATTCATCGACGACGATGAAAACAAAACGCCTTACATAATGTTCGGTTTCACCTGCATCGGAAAGAAATACTATATCGCAAAGCTGAACGAAGACATGATATCGCTTGCGGAGCCTCCGAGACCGGTGGACGTCACGCCGAACTGGGACAGCGACGCGTGCTGGATAACGAAGCATAACGGGCTGTACTATCTCAATACGCACGAAGCCCGTATCGCAACGTCCGATAACGTATACGGACCGTATACTTATCATAAAAAGTTCATGAAGGACCACACGGTGGATCATGGCACGTTTTTCACGTATCACAATCAAACGTATTTCACGTACGGAATCCCGGAAAATCTCGGAGACGAGAAGATAGATCCGTATTACAGAACGACGAAGATCGTATACGCGCACTTCAAAGACGGCGGCGACATAGCGGTCGACGAGTTCATAAAGATACACGGCGTGGGACATTACGACGCGTCGTGGGAGGAGATAAAGGGCGAATGGTTCTTCGCCGCCTCGGACGGAGTTTATAAACGTGAAAACGAAGAAGGGTTCGAGCTGGCCGGCATAAAGAACGGCTCGTATCTGTATTACCCGAACATCGCGAACATGCGTCAGAACGAAACGCTCATCTTACGCGCCGGAAAGGTCTCGGACACCCCCGTCGGCGTCGAGATACGCGAGGGAAGCCCGTTCGGCGCCGTACTCGGCTGCGCGGTGATAACGAACAGTGAATATACCGATATAAAAACAGAACTTGAAAACGCGTACGGATCCCACGGGCTGTGCTTTGTCTTCAGAAACGGCGAAGCCTGCTTTGACGGCTTCAAATTCGAGAAAGTGAGACCGTAATGAAAAAACGCACCTTCTGCAACCCGGTCGATATAAACTACCGGTATCAGAGAGGATATAAAGGCCGCGAATCAGCCGATCCGCTGATAGTTTTATATCACGGCAAGTATTTTCTTTTCGCCTCCCACGGAGAGGGATACTGGATATCGGACGATCTCGTGAAATGGGATTTCATAATGGTCGACATAAAAATGTTTCCCGATTTCGAGCTTTTCGCACCGGCGGCTTGCGTCGTGGGCGAGCGGCTTTACGTTACCTTCAGTCAGGGCGGGAATATCTTATATTCGGACGATCCGTTCGATCCCGGTTCATGGGTCAACATAGGACGTCCGTACGAATGGCACGACCCCGCGTTTTTATATGACGACGACGGATACGTCTACGTTTACGAAGGGCTGGGAGACAGATGCCTTCACGCTTCAAAGCTCGATCCACGGGATAATATGCGGCTCGTTGAAGGGCCGGTCCCGATATTTTATTCCGATTACAGGACCCGCGGCTACGACCGCTGCGGCGACAACAACGAGATCGAGCGTATGCCGAGCCTCGAGGGCGGATGGGTGAACAAGATAGACGGTAAATATTACCTTACATACGCCACGCCCGGCACCGAGTTTTCCACGTACTGCGACGGTGTCGCCGTCTCGGATCATCCGCTCGGGCCGTTCGAAAACTGCGACAACAGCCCCACGGTGTTCAAATCGACCGGATTCATGCGCGGCGCGGGCCACGGCTGTCTTTTTGAGGACAAGAACGGGAACCTGTGGAAAATCGACACCGTGTCGATCAGCGTGAACCACCTGTTCGAACGCCGTCTCTGCCTGTTCCCGGCAAAGCTTTCGGAGGACGGACGGCTTTACACGAACACTCTGCGCGGCGATTATCCGATGCTTTTTCCGCACGAGGTCGACGATCCGTTCACGGAGTGCGACGCGGGACTTCATCTTCTCTCGTACGGCACCGTGTGCCGCGCCTCCTCGTCGCTTGACGCGGATCATTCACCGGAGCGCGCGGCGGATGAAAATATGAAAACGTGGTGGAGCGCGAAGGACGGCGAGCCCGGACAGTGGCTCTGTCTCGATCTCGGCTCCGTGCTTCCTGTCGAGTCCGTACAGGTGAATTTCGCCGATCAGGATATTACCGATACGACGGGCCGCGAAAACGGTTTTTCTTACAGATACGCGCTGTCCGTCTCAGACGACGGCGAAAACTGGCGTATGCTCACGGACAGACGCGATAACGGCGACGATCATCCGCACGAGTATTTTCAGTACGATGACGAAGCCTTCCGGTTCATAAAGATAGAAAATCACGGAGAAGTGCCCGCGAACGGCAGGTTCGCCGTAAGCGGTCTCCGCGTTTTCGGAAAAGGCGACGGTAAGGCGCCCGAAAAGGCGCCGGAATTTACCGCCGTGCGCGACGAGGACGAAAGAAACATGTGCGTAACGTGGGACGAAGTCCCTTCCGCCGAGGGCTATTTCATCCGTTTCGGCGTTGATGAAAACGAGCTTCACACACAGTATCAGATAATCGGGAAAACACAGGCGGATATACGCTGTTTGATCAAGGGCGTCTCTTATACCGTCACCGTCGACGCGTATAACAGAAACGGGATAACGCGCGGCACCGTCAAAAGAAAGGTATGACATTGAAAAACGTTGAGATAAACATAAAAGGACGCGGGGCGCCGTTTGAAAACGGGCTTTTCGGCGTCAACGCGGAGATCACGCGCAAGGGCTTTTTCGGAGGCTTGAGCGCCGAGCTGCTCAACAACAGAAAGCTGTTTTTCGGCGCGGACGCCCCGTCCGGCTGGGAATGCTCCGGATACGAATACATAAAGGACAGACCGGAGCTGAGTCTGTGCGGAAGCTCATTCGTTTTGCTCGACGGCGGAAGGCTCTCGCAGACGTCTGACGTCATATCGACCGGAGGCGGCGTTTACACCGCGAGAGTCTGGGTGAAGGCCCTGTCCGCGGCGACCGTCACGTTCGGACTTTCGGGGTATGAAAAAAGCTTTGAGCTTGAAGAGGACGGCGGGCATTACAGACTCCTTTCCTTTGATTTTGAGTGCGGAGAAGTCAGCCGCGGCACGTTTTCCGTGTCCGTTTCCGGCAGGGCGTACGTTTTCGAGGCGTCTCTTATGATAAAAGATAATTTTTACGGTATGAGACGCGACGTGATCGAAGCTCTTAAATACGTCCGCCCGTCGTCCGTGCGTTTCCCGGGCGGCTGCGCCGCCGACCATTTTCAGTGGAAGGAGAGCCTGAAGGCGCCGGAATTCAGAAAGCCGGTCGGCGCGGGCGACAAATGGTTCCTTTTCCGCGATACGTACGACCAGGACTGCCTCGATATCGGCATAAACGAGTTCATGATGCTTTGCAGGGAGCTTGGCGCGGAGCCGGAGTATACCGTAAGTCTCCTTCTGTCCGACGCGGACGACGCACGCCGTCTTGTCGAATACTGCAACGGCGGCGCGGATACGGAATACGGAGCGAAAAGACAGGCGCTCGGCTTTGACAAATTCGACGTCAGATACTGGTACATCGGAAACGAGGTCTATTTCTTCGGCGGAAAATACAAGGACGACGCCGTTCTCGCCGCGAAAAAGACGGACGAGCTGATCAAGGCCGTGAAGGACGCCGATCCCTCCGCCGTGCCTGTCGTGGGCCTTACCTGGGCGGAGGGCTTCAAGCAATGGAACCGCGATTTCGTCTCGGCGCTCAACTCCGATCACGGATACGTTTCATATCACAACTACATCGGTATCCTTCCGGACGAGACGCAGGGCGAAAACGGTATGGCGACAAAGGAAATGCTCGAATGCAACTTCGCCGACGGCGCCGATCCGGGGCTCGATTTCTATAAAAACGATCTTTACAAAGATTCCTTTGACAAGATCAACGTCTTCGCCGACGAATGGAATTACACCTGGGGCAGGGATTCTTCAAACGCTTTGTTTTTCTCAAACGCCCTGCAGTTCCACTTTTTCGCGAAGAGCGGTGAAAAATATCATATCAGACGTGCGCAGTTCTTTATGCCGGTGAACGAGGGAATGATCACGGTAAAGGACGGCGGCGTCAGGGTGGAGAGCACGGGCGAGCTTTTCAGACTCATGCGCGGACACGAAAACGGCGTACTGCTTTACTGCGACGCGGATCCTTCGGCGGACGTTCTGTGTACCTACCACGGAGATCACGTTTTCATCTCTGCCGTGAACCGCGGCGGAGAGCCTCTTGACATAAGCGTGAAGGGTTACGCGATAACGGGATCGGATCAGATAGTGACGGACGGATACGGTTTTGACTGCAACGGCTTCACCGTCGTCGGCGGCGATACCGTGCTGAGGGGTCACAGCGTGCTGTTTATCAAAGCGGAAAGGGTATAAGACAATGAAAAATCCACTTCTTGACGACAATATTTTCGTACCGGACGCGGAAGCTCACGTCTGGGATGACGGCAGGATATACCTGTACGGATCGTATGATATCAAGGGCGCGGACAACTACTGCAGCGACAGATATCACGTTTTTTCATCGGATGACATGGAAACGTGGGTCGACCACGGCGTATCGTTCACGTTTCCCGAAGGTTGGGCGAATGATTGCCCGCTCAAGGTGCTTTACGCCCCGGACTGCGCTTACAGAAACGGTAAGTATTATCTGTATTACTGTATCCCGGATGGAAGGTGCGGCGTCGCCGTGTCTGACAGACCGTACGGTCCGTTTGAGGATATCGGACAGATAAAAGGAATGCAGGGGATAGATCCGGCTGTTTTCATCGACGACGACGGCCAGGCTTATATCTACTGGGGACAGTTCGACGGCGTGAGATCGGCGAAGCTGAACCCGGATATGATAACGATAGACGAGGAAAGCGTCACGCAGCCGTTATCCGTCGCAGAACACGACTTTCACGAGGGAAGTTCCGTAAAAAAGATCAACGGCAAATACGTTTTCGTATATACGGACACTCACCGCCACAAGGACAAGGTCAAGGGCGGAATGGCGACGTGTCTCGGTTATGCCGTATCGGATCGCCCGCAGGACGGGTTTGAATACCACGGCGTGATAATCGACAATTACGGCTGCGACCCCGGAACGTGGAACGATCACGGAAGCATTGAGCGCTTCAGAGGTCAATGGTACGTATTTTACCACAGAAGCTCTCACGGCTGTCAGTTCTCTCGCCGGGTATGCGCGGAAAAGATAGAGATAGACGGTGATTGCAGCATAAAAGAGGTGACAATGACGTCAGGCGATCTCACGGCGTCCTGTATAAAGGCAAGCGCGGCGTGCGCCCTGACCGGCACCGTGAGGATCGCCGGCGACCCGCTCGTACTGACGGGTATCTCCCGGGGGGACACCGCGGCATTCAGGTACGTAACCTTTGACGGCGAGGATGACGTAGTCCTTGACGGCGCCTCCGCCCGCGTGTACATCGACGGCGGGGAATTCGTCCCCGGCGTCCCCGTGACCGGGAAACATGAGCTGAAGCTCGTTTTCAAGGACGGAGAAGAGCTGCGTCGGATAAGGTTCGGAAAACGGAGCGAAGAATCTTTGAAATGCAGAATGATGAATGATGAATGATGAATGATGAATGAGGGCGGGCTGATGAAGACTCAGCCCCGACCGTTCGTACTCTGCAGATCGTTCGCTTTGGGGGTGCCCACCCCTCATGACCCCCAAACCCCCTTAACCCCTCCCTCAGAAGTATCTGAGGGGGCGCGGCAGAGAATTCAAAATTCGGAATGATGAATTCAGAATGAAACAGCGATACAGCGAGATTCGTTCTGAGTGAAGCGAAGAGGCGGAATAAGTTAAATATTTTTAAAATCTTCTTGTCAATGATTGACAAAACAGCCGATCTGTGGTATATTATCAAAAACGATGATTTTTAAGTCGATACCGAGATATCGGCAAGATTGAATATACAATAAGGTAAATCGATTTACTTCCTGTTGTTTTGTGTATGACGTCCTTGCCGCCCGGCATGGACGTTTTTTCGGAGGGACCATGGAGCGTACAGCGTCAAACACGATAATGAAAGAGGGCACCGCCAAAGCACCCGGCTTTGACTTTTCCGCCCCCTCGCTTGATGAATTCAGAAAAAAAGGATATACGGTTTTACCCGGCTTTTGCGATGTGCACGTGCATTTCCGCGAGCCGGGTTTTTCTTATAAAGAAACGATAAGATCCGGCAGCATGGCGGCGGCGGCGGGCGGATATACGGACGTCTGCACGATGCCGAATCTCGATCCCGTGCCGGACTGCGTCGAAAACATCAGACGTCAGCTCGATATAATCGAAAAGACCGCCGTGATACGCGTCCATCCGTACGCGTCCATAACGGTCGGACGCGCCGGGATGAGCGTAGTCGACATGGAGGCGCTGTCGAAGTACGCGGTCGCCTTCTCGGACGACGGCTCCGGAGTCCAGGCGGACGGCATAATGGAGGCCGCGATGACGGAGGCGGCGGGGCTCGGCGCGATCATCGCCGCGCACTGCGAGGACAACTCCCTGCTCGACGGCGGATATATCCACGCGGGAGAATACGCTGTGCTCAAAAATCACAAGGGCATAAGCAGTGAAAGCGAGTGGAGACAGATAGAACGCGATCTCGGACTTGTCGCAAAGACCGGATGCGCCTATCACGTCTGCCACATATCGACGAAGGAGAGCGTCGAGCTGATCCGCCGGGCGAAGAAAAGCGGACTTGACGTTACGTGTGAGACCGCGCCGCATTACCTGCTTCTCGACGATATGGATCTGCGTGAGGACGGAAGATTCAAGATGAACCCGCCGCTGCGGTCCGGCCGCGACCGTCAGGAGCTTCTCGAGGGCGTGGCTGACGGCACGATAGATATGATAGCGACGGATCACGCGCCGCATTCACGCGAGGAAAAGTCAAAGGGGCTGAAGGGGAGCGCCTTCGGCATCGTTGGACTTGAGACGGCGTTCCCGCTGCTTTACACCGAGCTTGTGAAAAACAGGATCATTTCGCTTGACAGGCTCGTTTACATGATGAGCGAGGCGCCGCGCAAGCGCTTCGGCATCCCCGCGCAAAACGACGCGTCGGTGTGGGATCTCGGATGCGAATACAAGATAGATCCCGGGAGATTCCTTTCACTCGGAAGATCCACGCCGTTCGCGGGTATGACGGTCAGCGGACGCTGCGTCATGACCGTTTGCGGAGGCAGGGTCGTATATGAAGACGGAAAAATACATACGGAGGATAGATGAGATGAAAAGAAAAGACATACGCAAGGTCCTGATAATAGGCTCCGGTCCCATCGTGATCGGACAGGCGGCGGAATTCGACTATGCCGGAACTCAGGCGTGCCTCGCCCTTAAGGAGGAGGGATGCGAGGTAATACTCTGCAACTCCAACCCGGCGACCATAATGACCGATAAGACTATAGCCGATAAGATATATATGGAACCCCTTACGCTTGAATACGTTGCGAAGATCCTCAGGTACGAACGTCCCGACGCGATTATCCCCGGCATCGGCGGACAGACGGGACTGAACCTCGCGATGCAGCTTTCGAGAAAAGGCATACTCAAGGAGTGCGGCACGGAGCTGCTCGGCACCCCCGCGGACAGCATAGAACGCGCCGAGGACAGGGAGCTTTTCAAGGAGATGTGCGAGTCGATCGGCGAGCCGGTCATCCCGTCTCAGATAACGTACAGTATCGATGAAGCCGTGGCTGCGGCTCAGGTGATCGGATATCCCGTCGTGCTCCGCCCCGCGTTCACGCTCGGCGGCACCGGCGGCGGCTTCGCCTACGACGAGGAGGAGCTTATCTCCGTCGCCTCCAACGCCTTCAGGCTTTCACCCGTCCATCAGGTGCTCGTGGAGAAGAGCGTACGCGGATACAAGGAGATAGAATTCGAGGTCATGCGCGATTCGAGCGACCACGCGATAACGATCTGCGGCATGGAAAACGTCGACCCCGTCGGCGTCCACACCGGCGACAGCATAGTCGTCGCGCCGATACTTTCGCTTTCCGATCATGATCTGAAGATGCTCAACGACAGCGCGATAAAGATAATCAGAGAATTGAAGATAGAAGGCGGCTGCAACGTGCAGTTCGCGCTCGACCCCGCGTCGAGCAGATACTATCTGATAGAGGTCAACCCCCGCGTGTCGCGTTCGTCCGCCCTCGCCTCCAAGGCGAGCGGTTATCCGATAGCGCGCGTCACCGCGAAGATCGCTCTCGGTATGGAGCTTACCGAGATACCGGTCGCCGGAGGCACCGCCGCGATCGAGCCGTCGCTTGATTATATCGTCGCAAAATTCCCGCGCTTCCCGTTCGATAAATTCTCAGACGCGCCGAACACGCTCGGCACGCAGATGAAGGCGACCGGCGAGGTCATGGGCATAGGCTCGAACTTGGAGGAGTGCATGCTGAAATCCGTGCGCTCGCTCGAAACGGGAGTCTGCCACCTGTATCTTCCGAAGTTCGACGCGTATACGACGGAGCAGCTTTTCGAATACGTTTCCTATTTCAGAGACGATACGATATACGCCGTTACGGAGCTTCTGCGCCGCGGCGCCGATATCGCGCGGATACACGAAAAGACGATGATAACGGAGCTGTTCCTCGAAGCCATGAAGAACATAACGGACATGGAGGAGAAGCTGAAAAAGAACGTCAACTCCGTGAAGGTGCTGTCCGAGGCGAAGAAAATTGGCTTTTCGGACAAGTTCATAGCGTCGCTCTGGAACCTCACCGAGATAGAGATATACGAAAAGAGAAAGAAAAACGGAATAACCCCCGTCTTCCGCATGGTGGACACGCTCCACACCGGAAAATATCTCGCATACCTTTATTCGTCATACACCGGACAGAACGACAGCCGTCTTACGGACAGAAAAAAGATCGTCGTTCTCGGCGCCGGTCCCATAAGGATAGGGCAGGGCGTTGAATTCGACTATTCCACCGTCCACGCCGTTCAGACGATAAGACGCGCCGGATACGAATCGATTATAATAAACAACAACCCGGAGACGGTCTCGACCGACTACGAAACGGCGGACAAGCTGTATTTCGAGCCGCTTACGCCGGAGGACGTCATGGCGGTGCTGGATTTCGAGCGTCCGGAGGGCATAATCGCCTCGCTCGGCGGTCAGACCGCGATAAACCTCGCGCAGCCTCTGACGGAGCGCGGCGTCCGTATGATAGGCACGGATTTCGAGGCGATAGAACGCGCGGAGAACAGGGACAGCTTTGAAAAGGTCCTGCTCTCGCTCGGCATCCCTCAGCCCGAGGGCTGCGCCGTGACGAACATAGAAGCCGGCGTAAAAGCCGCCGCGGATATCGGCTACCCGGTGCTCGTCCGCCCGTCGTTCGTGCTCGGAGGCAGGGCGATGCAGATAGTGGCGAACGAGGAACAGCTCCGCCACTACCTGAAAACGGCTGTTGAAATAGACGCGGACAAGCCTGTGCTCGTCGATAAGTATATCCCCGGAAAGGAAGTCGAGACGGACGCCATCTGCGACGGACGCGACGTCTTCATCCCCGGCATCATGGAGCTTGTCGAGCGTACCGGCATACACTCCGGCGACTCGATAAGCGTTTACCCGACGTTCTCGGTCTCCGATAAAGTCAAGGGTAAAATACTCACCTATACAAAGAAGCTCGGTCTCGGCATAGGCATAAAGGGACTTTACAACATCCAGTTCATCGTCGACAAGAACGACGACGTATACGTCATAGAGGTCAACCCGAGATCGTCCCGCACCGTGCCGTTCCTTTCAAAAGCCACGGGGTATCCGCTGCCGGATATAGCGACCGAGGTCATCCTCGGCAGCACGCTTAAGGAGCAGGGGATATTCGACCTGTACCCGGAGGAAAAGAAACGCCATTACGTAAAGGTGCCGGTGTTCTCGTTCAATAAAATCAGAGGACTTGACGCGTATCTGTCCCCGGAGATGAAATCGACCGGCGAGGCGATAGGCTACGACGACAAGCTGAACCGCGCGCTGTACAAGGGACTTCAGGCGGCGGGCACACATCTGCAGAATTACGGCACGGTGTTCGTGACTGTCGCGGACTCCGACAAGGCGGAAACGCTCCCGCTGATCCGCCGCTTCTACAACCTCGGCTTCAATATAGAGGCGACGGAGGGAACGGCGAAATATCTTAAGGAGAACGGGATCCGCACGCATATCCTCAAAAAGATCTCGTCAGGCTCTGACGAGATACCGGAGGCGCTCCGTCAGGGCCATATCGCGTACGTTATAAACACGCGCGATATCGCGGCGACCGACGCGCAGAGCGACGGTCAGCAGATAAGAAAAGCGGCGACGGAAAACAACGTCACCATGTTCACCTCGCTTGACACCGTAAGAGTCCTGCTCGACGTGCTCGAGGAGACGACGCTCACCGTCTCCACGATAGATTCCTGATATGAAAGACGTAATTTTCACTGTAAAAAAGAACGTGCCGCTTACGAAAAACGTGTATGAAATGACGCTCTGCGGCGACACGTCGGATATAACGCGCCCCGGTCAGTTCGTGAACGTAAAGCTCGACGGACTGTATCTGCGCCGCCCGATATCCGTATGCGATAAAACGGATGAAAAACTGACGCTCATTTATAAAACAGTCGGCAAGGGCACTGAGCAGATGGCGCGTATGCCGGCGGGGACTGAACTGTCCGTTCTGAGCGGACTCGGCAACGGTTACGACACCGCGCCTTCGGGCGATCATCCTCTCGTGATCGGAGGCGGCGTCGGCGTGCCGCCTATGTACCTTCTCTGCAAAAGACTCTGCGGAGAGGGGAAACACGTGTCCGTTGTGCTCGGCTTCAACCGCGCCTGCGACGTGTTCTATGAAGATAAATTCAAGGCGCTCGGTGCCAACGTCACCGTCATGACCGCGGACGGCTCATACGGCGGAAAAGGCTTTGTGACGGACGGACTGCCGGCGGAGTATTCGTACTGTTTCGCGTGCGGCCCCGAACCTATGCTCAGAGCCGTGTTCAACAGCTGCAAATCGGACGGTCAGCTTTCGTTTGAAGAGCGCATGGGCTGCGGCTTCGGTGCGTGCATGGGCTGTTCGTGCAGTACGGTAACGGGTTATAAACGCATATGCAAAGACGGACCCGTGCTTTATAAGGAGGAGATATTATGGGAAAAATGAGCGTCGACCTTTGCGGCATTGAGCTTGACAATCCCGTTATCCCCGCCTCCGGCACGTTCGGCTACGGGCTTGAATTCGCGGAGCTGTACGATATAAATATCCTCGGCACGTTCTCCTTCAAGGGAACGACGAGGGAGCCGCGCTTCGGCAACCCGACGCCGAGGATAGCGGAATGCGCGTCCGGCATGCTCAACGCCGTCGGACTTCAGAATCCGGGCGTCGAACACGTTATTAAACACGAGCTTCCCGCACTGAAAAAGGTATTTCACAAAAAGGTGATGGCGAATATATCCGGCTCCTCGGTCGAGAATTACGTTTATGTAAGCGAGCTTCTCGACCGGGAGGAACAGGTCGGCTGGCTTGAGATAAACATAAGCTGTCCGAACGTGAAAGCCGGCGGCATGGGCTTCGGTACCTCATGTGAGTCCGCCGCGGCGGTGACAAAAGCGGTGAAAGCCGTGACGCGTAAGCCGGTCATAATGAAGCTTTCGCCGAACGTCACGGATATAGCGGCGATCGCAAAAGCCTGCGAGGACGCGGGCGCGGACGGCATCTGCGCGATAAACACGCTGCTCGGCATGAGGATCGATCTTAAGACCGGGAAGCCGGTGATAGCGAACGTTACGGGCGGCGTTTCGGGCCCGTGTGTTTTTCCGGTCGCACTTCGTGCCGTATATCAGATCAGCCGCGCGGTAAAGATCCCCGTGATCGGCTGCGGCGGCGTCAGCCGCGCGGAGGACGTTCTTGAGATGATGTACGCGGGCGCGACCGCCGTGCAGGTCGGCGCGGCGAACCTCGTTGATCCGTATGCGTGCAAGAAGATAATCGAAAAACTGTCCGGAGTTATGGAGAGGTACGGATTCAGACGGTAGGAGTCGGCACCTCGGCTTGCAGGAGAGGGGTCTTCCCTCCTGCGCACCGCTCCGCGAGCAATTTAAATTTATTCGGAGGAAATTATGAAAAAGTATTATATCGGCATTGAACACTCAGATGATATTGATGACTTTTATTTTCCCGACTTGATGTCATGCTGCTTTAAATACTCAAAGTATTTATCATATGATTATTTTTGGTGGGACGGATTAAGTAAGCCGGACAATCCCCCAGTTGAAAAAATATTAAAATACGAAATCTGCGATTTTGAGAAAATGCTGACTGATGAAGCAAGAAAAAACTGGGAGGAAGTGAGGTTAATACATAACTCTCAAATTTGGCTCAATCCTAATATGAAAAGAAAATATTTTGTAATTAACGAAGATACGAAGAATTTTGTGCTTTCATACGGCAGTTTATTTGCATATTGGGAAAATAATCATAGCCGCGGTTATAATTATGAGCCGGCACAAAATCTTATGTTTTACAGAGGCGATCAATCGTTATTCTTCTTATCCGAAACTCACGAGGGAGAATGTTCGATATATCCAAATGAAAATGAAGATATATCGGATATTATATGCAAGCTTGGATTGAAAGAAAGAAGTGAATATTCAAAACGTGACGACAACGTCGCGTACATACCCTACGTTTTACCGGAATTTAGAAGAGATGAGTTTGTCCATCTTGATTTAGAACATTATAAAACTGATAGTGAATAATTAAGCCGGGGATAACGGGTCGTCGTCAGGGGTTACCCATTGTGAACATAGTGAGCAACGGGGGTTCACGCAGTCGACCCCTACGGAGAATGGAGATAATAATGGACCGCGATAATATAAAGCTCGTTAATGTAAATACGAAGAATTTTGACGATCTTGTTGACCTTGAGGTGAACGAAGATCAGAAAAACTATGTTGCAAGCAATGTTTACAGCTTAGCGGAAGCGTACGCTACGAACGCGGACGGCATATGCGCATAAACACGCTCCTCGGCATGAGGATCGATTTAAAGACCGGAAAACCAATCATAGCGAACGTCACGGGCGGCGTGTCCGGCCCGTGCGTGTTCCCTGTGGCGCTGCGCGCCGTGTATCAGATCGCTCACGCGGTGAAGATCCCCGTGATAGGCTGCGGAGGCGTCAGCACCGCGGAGGACGTTCTTGAGATGATGTACGCGGGCGCGACAGCCGTGCAGGTCGGCGCGGCGAATCTGGTCGATCCGTTTGCGTGCAGGAAGATAATTGAAGAGCTGCCCGCCGTTATTGATAAATACGGCATGGATTCCCTGAAGGATATAACGGTTCGCGGCTGACGGCCGAAAAAACGAACGCGGGAGGAAAGTAATGAAAGATCCGGCATTACGCAGCAATATGATACAGTGTCTGTGCGCTCTCATAGGAGCCGCCGTCGTGTCTGTTTGCGTCATCATCGGCGTTACGATGAATCTTGTTACCATTTACGACGAAAATTTCGACCATATGGGTATACGCACGTTCTGCATGTTCACGGTGAATTCCAATATAATAGCGGGGCTTTCGATGCTTTTGTGTCTGCCTTACACGATAGACGGACTGCGCACCGGCAATTATCATCTGCCGGACTGGGTCGTCGTGATGATGCACGCCACCGTTTCGTCGGTCGCACTCACGTTCATCGTGTCGCTGTGCGTCCTCGCCCCGGTAAAAGGATTTTATCTGATCTTCTCGGGCTCGCGCTTCTTCTTGCACGGCGTTTGTCCCGTCCTTTCGATCGTCACGTTCTGCTTTTTCATAAACAGCCATATTGTGAAGCTGAAGGAGGCGGCGCTCGCGCTCGTGCCGGTATTGCTGTACGCGGCGGTCTACATGATCATGGTGGTGATCATAGGCGAGGAAAAAGGCGGCTGGAACGATTTTTACGGGTTTGCGACGCGTGTGCCCGTATGGGTGTCTCTGCCCGTCATCCTGGCCGTGTCGTGCGGATTGGCGCTTTTCCTGCGGTGGGCGCACAACGCCTGCTGTACGCGCCGCAGGAGGAGGGATGCGGAGATCTATAAAAAAGAATTCGGCGGGGAAGATCTGCGCGAGGTCATAGCCGGTATGGCGCGGCGCCGTAAAAAGGAGATCAAGATCAAAAACCTTGTGATCCCGGTGAATATGATCGGCTATATGATACAAAACACGAAAGCTGACATGACCGTCGGGGAAGGCGCGCGTATCTACTTTGACGAATGGATGAAGGAATAAGCGGCAAAAAAGAATGCCGCGGAAAGAGGTATACCATGGGAAAAGACGTAATAGTGGCGTGTGATTTTTCGTGCGCTGCGAAAACGCTTGAGTTTCTTGACCTGTTCAGGGAAAGAAAGCCGTTTGTGAAAATAGGGATGGAGCTTTTTTACGCGGAGGGACCGGATATGGTCCGCCGCATAAAGGACAGAGGACACAAAATATTCCTCGATCTGAAGCTTCACGACATCCCGAACACCGTAAGAAAGGCGATGGCTGTATTGTCCCGGCTTGATATAGATATGTGCAACGTTCACGCCGCCGGTACCGTCGCGATGATGGAAGCGGCACTCGAAGGGCTTGTCAGAGATGACGGGACGCGCCCGCTGCTCATAGCCGTGACGCAGCTGACTTCGACCGATCAGGAGAGGCTCGAAAAGGATCTGCTGATCCGCGAGCCGATGAAAGAGGTAGTGATGCACTACGCGCAAAACGCGAAATCGGCGGGGCTTGACGGAGTCGTCTGCTCGCCGCTTGAAGCGCGGACGGTACACAACGCCTGCGGGAACGGATTTCTGACCGTAACGCCTGGCGTCAGATTCGCCGATTCGGACAAGGGCGACCAGAAAAGAGTGATGACGCCCGCGCAGGCGAGGCTCGAGGGCTCGGATTACATAGTCGTCGGGCGCCCGGTGACAGCCGCTGCCGATCCCGTAGCCGCCTATGAAAAATGCGTAAAGGAGTTTTGCTTATAATGGAATACAGAGAACTTATAGCGTCGGATCTGCTTAAGATCAAAGCCGTTTTCCTCCGCCCGGACGAGCCCTTCACGTGGGCGTCCGGCATAAAAAGCCCGATCTACTGCGACAACCGCCTTACGCTGACGGCGCCGGAGGTGCGCACGCACGTTGAAGAGGGTCTTGCCGAAACCGTCAGAAAATACTATCCCGAAGCCGAAGTGCTCATGGGAACGTCGACGGCGGGCATCGCGCACGCGGCGATAACCGGACACATCCTCGGTATGCCTATGGGATACGTCCGCTCGTCGAACAAGGATCACGGAAGACAGAACAGGATAGAGGGAAAGCTCGAGCCCGGGCAGAAGGTCGTAGTCATAGAGGATCTCATCTCGACCGGCGGCAGCGTGATCGACGTGGTCGAGGCTCTGCGTGAGGCGGGAGCGTGTGTGCTCGGCATCGCTTCCATATTCACTTACGGGATGAAAAAAGGACTTGAAAGGCTCGAGGCGGCAAACGTGAAGAACGTTTCGCTTACGGATTTTGACGAGATCGTCGCCGTCGCCGCGAAGCAGGGATATATCCGCCCGGAAGACGCGGAGCGCCTTATCGCTTTCAGAAACGATCCGTCGGACGAGAGCTGGATCGGAGGCGCGAAATGAGATCCGTGATAGATATAACCGACCTGTCGAAGGAAGAGCTTTACGGTCTGATCGACACGGCGAACGATATAATCGAAAATCCCGGCAAATACGCGCACGCCTGTGCGGGAAAAAAGCTCGCGACGCTGTTTTTCGAGCCGTCCACGAGAACGCGGATGAGCTTTGAAGCCGCCATGTACGAGCTCGGCGGCAGCGTTATATCCATGACGGACGGAGCTTCTTCCTCCGCGTCTAAGGGCGAATCCGTGTCCGACACGGCGAAAATAGTCTCCTGCTACGCCGATATAATCGCAATGCGCCACCCGAAGGAGGGCGCCGCCCTCGTCGCCGCCAAGGCTGCGACCGTTCCCGTCATAAACGCGGGAGACGGCGGACACTGCCACCCGACCCAGACGCTTGCGGATCTGTTGACGATCAGCCGCGAGAAGGGAAGACTTGACGATCTGACGATAGGGCTCTGCGGCGACCTGAAATTCGGGCGCACCGTACATTCGCTGATAAACGCCATGTCAAGATATGAAAACGTAAGGCTCGTCCTCATTTCCCCGGAGGAGCTTCGTCTGCCGGATTACGTTTATAACGACGTCATTGTGAAAAACGGCATGAAATGCGTGCAGACTTCGGATCTTTCGTGGGCTCTGCCTCAGCTTGACGTCCTTTATATGACGCGCGTGCAGAGGGAGAGATTTTTCAACGAGGAGGATTATCTCAGACTCAAGGACAGCTATATCCTGACGCCTGAAAAGATGGGGCACGCAAAGCCCGATATGATAGTCATGCATCCGCTGCCGAGGGTGAACGAGATAAGCGTGAAGGTGGACGACGACCCGAGAGCGTGTTATTTCAAACAGGCGCTTTACGGAAAATACATGAGAGAGGCGCTTATACTCAGCCTTTTATCCGCAAACCCGGAAAAATAATGCGAAAACGTATTGACATAACGAGTTGTTTTATAGTAAAATAGAAAAAAGGACGGTCAGCATATGAATATCGATCCGATTAAGAACGGAGTGGTCATAGATCACATAACAGCCGGCTGCGGGATGAAGCTTTATACGCTTCTCGGACTCGGCGGGCTGAACGTGCCCGTGGCGCTGATAACTAACGCGCAAAGCGGCAAAAAGGGAAAAAAGGACGTGATAAAGATCGACGCGGATATCAACGTCGACCTTGACGTCGTCGGGTTCGTGGATCCCGGCGCGACGGTGAACGTCATCCGCGACGGCAAAGTCGCGGAAAAGAAAAACATGAAGCTCCCGTCAAAGCTCGTCAACGTGATAAAGTGCAGAAATCCGCGCTGCATCACGTCGACCGAGCAGGAGCTGGATCAGATCTTCATGCTGACAGACGAGAAAAACAAAACGTACCGCTGTTTATACTGCGAAGGAAAAGCCAACGTGTAGGAGGAAAAAAGCATGGCGACATTTATAAACGAACCTTCCCATACCTTCAATGAATATCTGCTTATCCCCGGCTATTCGTCGTCGGAATGCGTACCGTCGAACGTGAGTCTGAGGACGCCGCTCGTCAAATTCAAAAAAGGTGAGGAACCGGCTATAACGATGAACATACCGATGGTGTCCGCCATCATGCAGTCGGTCTCAGGCGACAGGCTCGCCGTCGCGCTCGCCACGGAGGGCGGAGTTTCCTTCATATACGGCTCGCAGACGGTCGAAAATCAGGCAGCCATGGTCAAGCGCGCGAAGACGTACAAAGCCGGCTTCGTTAAAAGCGACTCCAACCTCAAACCGACCGATACGCTCGCCGACGTCATAGCGCTGACGGAGAAGACCGGACATTCGACCATCGCCGTCACGGACGACGGGACGAACGAGGGCAAGCTGCTCGGCATCGTCACCGGGCGCGATTACCGCGTTTCCCGCATGTCGCTCGATCTGCAGGTGTCCGAATTCATGACGCCGTTTGAAAAGCTCATCTGGGCAAAGGAAGGCACCACGCTGAAGGAAGCGAACGATATAATCTGGGATCACAAGCTCAACTCCCTGCCGATAGTCAACGATGAAGGCAAGCTCTGTTACCTCGTTTTCCGCAAGGACTACGACACTCATAAACAGAACCCGGACGAGCTGCTCGACGAGCAGAAGAGATACGTCGTCGGCGCCGGCATCAACACGCGCGACTACGCGGAGCGCGTCCCGGCGCTCGTCGAAGCCGGCGCGGACGTACTGTGCATAGACTCGTCCGAGGGTTTCTCCGAATGGCAGAAGATCACGATCAAATGGATAAGAGACAACTACGGCGACAAGGTAAAGGTAGGCGCCGGCAACGTCGTTGACGCGGACGGCTTCAGATTCTTAGCCGACTGCGGCGCCGATTTCGTCAAGGTCGGCATCGGCGGCGGCTCGATCTGCATCACCCGTGAGACGAAGGGAATAGGCAGAGGTCAGGCGACCGCGCTCATCGAGGTATGCAAAGAGCGCGATAAGTATTTTGAAGAGACCGGCGTATACGTCCCCGTCTGCTCTGACGGCGGCATAGTATACGACCATCATATAACCCTCGCGCTTGCGATGGGCGCGGATTTCGTGATGCTCGGCAGATATTTCGCGAGATTCGACGAAAGCCCGTCGAACAAGGTCAGCCTCAACGGCACGTATTACAAGGAATACTGGGGCGAGGGCTCCGCGAGAGCGAGAAACTGGCAGAGATACGACCTCGGCGGCGACAAGAAGCTGTCGTTTGAGGAGGGCGTCGATTCGTACGTCCCGTACGCCGGATCCCTTAAAGACAACGTCGCGCTGTCGCTTTCAAAGGTCAGATCGACGATGTGCAACTGCGGCGCGCTGACCATACCCGAGCTGCAGAAAAAAGCGAAGCTCACGCTTGTATCGGCGACGAGCATAGTCGAGGGCGGCGCACACGACGTCATACAGAAAGAAAAAAGCGCGCCTATAAAATAAACCTGTCTTCCCCTTTTGGGGCGCGACGCGTTAAGAAAACTCCACGGTGTGGAGTTTTTAGCCAAAGCGGTGAAGCAATCTATAACCTTCCCCTGTTGGGGAAGGGGGACCGCT
>CACYWW010000008.1 GCA_902778145.1 uncultured Ruminococcus sp. | reverse complement strand
AAAGAAAGATGCAGTATCCACTATATCAAGTACGAAGATCTTTACGAGACCGTAAAAGCCGCCCTTCAAATGTATGGAGCTATAGCAAAAGCAGACAAAGAAGCTCTTGTCACCACTCTTACGAAAAAAAGCGTCGGACAGCGCGAAAAAGGTATCGCACAGGCGAAAAAGGAGCTGTCAGCGGCTGAAAAACAGCAGAAGAAGCTTGACAAGACTTTTGCAAAGCTTTACGATGACAGAGTATCCGGTAAGGTGAACGAAAGAAACTTTATTATGCTTTCAGAGCGTTATCAGAACGAACAGGCTGAACTGGACACGAAGATAGCCAGGTTGAAAGCGAAGATAGAGCAAACCGTACAGACCGAAAAGAATGCGAAGATATGGGTCGATCTGATCGGAAAATACGGCGACGTAACAGAGCTCACCGCGCCCATGCTTAACGATCTTATCGAAAAGATCTGCGTCCACGAATCCGTAAAAGATGAAAACGGCAACAGCGTCCATGACGTGGACATCTATTACCGTTTCTTAGGCAAAGTGGATTAAAAACAAGCAAATAGATTAAAAACCAAACCACCTGTTTCCTTAATTATGGGAAACGGGTGGGAACCCCCAAAGCGAACGATCTGCAGAGCACGAACGGTCGAGGCAGGGACTTCATCAACCCGCCCCGTTGATCACTGATCACTTCACACTTGAATTCACTCCGCGTTCTTTCCGCATTTCAGAGCTTCCAACTGACCGGTCCCGCGATGCCCGAACGAGGTATTGCGAGGTTATACGAGAATCCGTCGCGTATCGCGCCCGCGAGCGTCGTTGAAACGACCGCTTCAAGCTCGTTTTCGCCTTCACGCAAAACCTCTGTCAGATCGTACGAATACGGCGGGCAGACACGGACTCCGAGATCGGTACCGTTGCAGGAAAGGCGGACCGACTGGCCGACCTCACCGAGATCAATTCCCTTCACCCCTTCAGGCGCGGTGAATTTCGCCCTGTATCTTATCCTGCCGGAAAATCCGGGCGGGATCGCCGGAAGATTACCGTCTACCGGATGATATTCTTTCATGTTTGTATAATCGGCGCACGCGACGGAGAATTCAAGCTCCGCCGGCGCCGTTTCAGTTTTTCCGGGCAGTGCGGGTGCGGCGGCTTCTTCGCCGACTGCGAGTATAACGGACTGATAAGGCGCAAGCGCTATCCTCACCTCTCCGTTCTCCGTTCTTGCCGCGTATTCCGCGTCGTTATACATATCGAGCAGAAGCGCAGGACGGCTGCCCGCTCCGCGCAGCGTTATCTTTGTGTCGACCGGCTCCGTGACCGATTCGTTCACGAACATATACACGTCCGTGCCATCGTATGAATAATGCGCGCAGCGGAGCTTCGGATAATTGCCTTCCACCGTGATATCGCGTCCCGCGGCGTTCATCGTGCGGTTTACAAGCGACTCTTTTGAACAGTCCTTCTCCATCCTGATGACGGTAAAGCCTTTCTCTTCAAGATCCTTTAGCGCCTTGTCGAGCCTGTGCGGCAGCGCGTCCGCGTACGGCACGATGAGACAGCGGTAGCTGTTTTCGCCGACGCGGATCACGCCGTCTTCGACCTTTGCCGGATACACGCGCGAGCCGCTGCCTTCGACAAAGCAGTCCGCCGGTAGTATATCATAGTCTATATGGCTGTCGTACAGCATTTTCGCCGGGACCTGCGAAAGCATCGCGGTGCCGTATTTTCCGTACCACTCCGCGTCGGCGTGATACAGTATCGCCGCGTCGACGACGGGCTTTCCGTGACTCAGCAGATGAGCCGTACGGTTGCTTACGGACATTATCTTTGAGAAGCCTTCATACTGCGGATCGCAGTCTCCCGCGCCGAAATGAGGCGGACAGTCCGGATCCGGGAACGAAGGCGAGAACGCGTGCGGTATGAATCTGTTGATCCCGCGGACGAGCAGGAAATCCATCAGCCATTTCATCATCGGCGAGCCTTCCGCCCAGCCGTACGCGCCGAACACCTCGCACATCGCGCGCCTCTCCGTCTGCGTGCCGATCCTTGCAAAAGACGAGCCGAGCTTGGGCAGCACGTATTCGAAAAACTCCGGATCGGCTTTGTTCCCGAAAGCCGACGCCGTATGTATGTGATCCGACGTTCCGGGTATTATCTGATGTAAAACTATATCTATACCGCTCATATGCTGACCGTCGAGCGAGCGGAAATAGTGTCCGCAGCTGCATCCGAGACGAGCGTGAGCGTTCATATCCTCTATTATATGTCCGATATACTGAACTCCGTGAGCCTCGCACCAGTCGCCGAGCTGACGCGTAAAGCAATCGCGGTAGAGCTTCGTCACCGCGTCCATATAAGCGTGGCGGACGTCGCCGGTGACGTGTCCGAATCCGAACCAGAGCGCGGGCAGATAAGGAACGGGATCGTAACCGAGCGCATCCCGCATCATGCCGACCACACGGTCGTTCCACGGAAGCGCGAGTCCGGGCATTCCGACGCGCGTATTGTATCCGCCGTGATCCTCCGAATGCGAGGCGAACCAGGTGTTCCCGAGCGACGGCTCGTCCGAGAAAAATCCGGCTATCGTATTTCCGAAATACTTTTTATAATGCTCGTACTGCGGCTCGTACACCGTATCTATCAGCAGCCTGACGGATTCCTCCCTCAGCATATCTATATAATCGCCGCGAGATGAGCCTCTGCGCGATTTATACAGGAAAAACACGCGGTAAACGCCGTCGGGCAGGCTGAATCTGAGAAAGCCTTCAGAGACATCGGACAGAGGCAGCGGCTCGGGGACGCAGTCCTCGTCCTCTCCCGTCCTTTTATACGCGTAGATGCCGAGCAGGATATTGTCGGCGTTATCCGGATTTATGAGCAGGTACGAATCCCTGCACGGTCCCACTACGTCGACGTGGCGTTCGATCAGATTCCATTTGCGCAGCTCCGGATGATCTTTGACTGCGCCGGCGGCGTGACCCGTGGGGTAATGGTCGTCGTCAAAGATCCAGACCTTCATCCCGCGCCGCTCCGCCTCGCTTATAATAAGATCCATATCCGCCCACCACTGATCGCGGCAGAAATCCTTATGCGTACGGGATTCCACGCAGAAGGCGCGGCATCCGCTGTTATAGATCCGCTCGATCTCCTTCGGGATCGTATCGTGATGGTCTCCGTGCTGCCAGTAGAACGGCAGCATGTAGTTGTCCTCACAGCCCGATCTGATATCGGAGAGCCACTTGTTCATATTATACCTCTCATTTCTTTTTTTCGGCGCATTTGCCGACGCAGTTTTCGCATCCGCATCCGCAGCCGGTCCCGCGGCGGCGACGGCGTATCATCAGTATAACGGCGCAGGCGATCACAGCCGCTACCGCAATGATCACAATAATATCGACAGGTTTCATAATAATATCAACGTTCCTATAAGGTGGACGAACAGCGTGACGAGCCAGGCGGCGGCGCACTGTATCAGCACGACTCCCGCGGACCACTTCCATCCCATTTCACGGCGGATGGACGCTATCGCGGCTACGCACGGCGTATAAACGAGCGAGAAAACGAGCATGCACGCGGCGGTCAGCGCGGAGACGGAACCTGAAACGCCCGCCGGGAACAACAGCTCCATCGACGAGACGACGCTTTCCTTTGCGATAAAACCGGTGACGAGCGAGGTACAGATCCTCCAGTCGCCGAGACCGACCGGCGCCATCACCGGGGCGATCAGGCCGGAGATCAGCGCGAGAATGCTCTTCGAAGGATCGTCGACCATGTTGAATCTGAAATCGAAGGATTTGAGGAACCAGACCGCGATCGTGGCGATCAGTATTATCGAGAACGCTCTCTGCAGAAAATCCTTCGCCTTTTCCCAAAGCAGCTTAACCACGTTTATGAATCCCGGAACTCTGTAATCGGGCAGCTCCATAACGAACGGCACCGCCTCGCCGCGGAAAACGGTCTTTTTATAAATGAACGCCGCGAGTATGCCGAGCAGTATGCCTAGAACGTAAAGCCCGATCATGACGAGTGCAGCGTATTTCGGGAAGAACGCCGCGACGAAGAATCCGTATATCGGCACCTTCGCCGAGCAGGACATGAACGGCGTGAGAAGCACGGTCATTTTTCTGTCGCGCTCGCTCGGGAGCGTCCGCGTCGCCATGACGGCGGGGACCGTACAGCCGAAGCCTATCAGCATCGGCACTATGCTTCTGCCGGAAAGTCCTATCCTCCGGAGCAGCTTATCCATAACGAACGCCACGCGGGCTATGTATCCGCTGTCCTCCAGCATTGAAAGGAAGAAGAACAGCGTTACGATTATCGGCAGGAAGCTCAGAACGGAGCCAACGCCGCCGAATATCCCCTCCACGATGAGGCTGCGGAGCGCCGCGTTCACGTCCGCCGATGCAAGCGCCCGGTCGACGACGCCCGACAGCGCCGTGATGCCCGCGTCAAGAAGATCCTGCAGGACCTTTCCTATAACGTTGAACGACAGGAAGAACACAAGCCCCATTATCAGTATGAACGCCGGGATCGCCGTGTATTTGCCCGTGAGTATCTTATCTATTTTTTCGCTCCTGCTTCTCTGAACGCTGACGGTAGGTTTTTTCACCGTGAGCGAGCAGACGCGGCTGATGAAATCGAATCTCATATCGGCGATCGACGCGCACCGGTCAAGCCCTCTTTCCTTCTCCATCTGCACGATTATATGCTCAAGCGCGTCCTTTTCGTTTTCATCGAGCCCGAGCGCCTCACCGACGAGCGGATCGCCCTCGATTATCTTGCCGGCGGCGAACCTCACGGGGATATCCGCCGCCTCAGCGTGATCCTGTATCAGGTGCGTGACGGCGTGAAGACATCTGTGAACGGCGCCGCCGTTGCTGTCCGCGCCGCAGAAATCCCGGCGGAGCGGTCTTTCCTGGTATTTCGCCACGTGTACGGCGTGATCTATGAGCTCGCTTACGCCGGAATTCTTCGCCGCGGATATCGCGACGACCGGCACGCCGAGCATAGACTCCATGGCGTTTATATCGATGCTTCCGCCGTTTTCCGTCAGCTCGTCCATGAAGTTGAGCGCAACGACCATCGGCACGTTCATCTCAAGCAGCTGCATCGTCAGATACAGGTTGCGCTCGATGTTCGTCGCGTCGACGATATTGATTATCGCCGTCGGCTTCTCCTTGATCACGAAATCGCGCGATACTATCTCCTCGCTCGAATACGGCGACATCGAGTAGATCCCCGGCAGATCCGTAACGAGCGTGTCGGGATATCCTCTGATCACGCCGTCCTTGCGGTCGACGGTGACGCCAGGGAAATTCCCGACGTGCTGATTCGCTCCGGTCAGGCGGTTGAAAAGCGTCGTCTTGCCGCAGTTCTGGTTTCCGACGAGAGCAAACGTAAGGACGGTACCGTCGGGCAGAGGGTCTCCGCTCCCTTTCGGATGGAATTTGCCGCCTTCACCGAGTCCCGGATGATCTGACTCGGCTTTTTTTGAAGGCCGTGTCTGTTCTGTCCGTTCGCAAGGCTCAACGTCGATCTTCCCCGCGTCGTCTATTCTGAGCGTCAGCTTGTACCCGTGGAGCATGAGTTCTACCGGGTCGCCCATAGGCGCGAATTTGTCTACCGTTATCTCCACTCCGGGGATAACGCCCATATCAAGGAAATGCTGACGGAGCGCGCCCTCTCCTCCGACCGTGATCACCCTGCCCGTCTGTCCGGCTTTGAGTTCTTTCAGAGTCATTTTACTATCACACTTTCAATGCCGAGACAATCGGCAATTTTTTTAATGGTCTGCGCGCGGTGTCCGACGCCGAGCGCATAATGATGCGTCGGTCCTTCGGATACCCAGCGTTTTATGAACGAACGGCAGTCATGACCGAAATACCCGCGCGTGTTCGTGTTTCCCGTCGGCGGTATAGGTCCCTTCCCGGATTCTCCCTCGCCTATGACGAATCTGAACCCGCTGCAGGTCTGCGTTATGCCGAGCATGGTTATCGGTCCTTCTTTTATACTGAATTCGACAGACGCTCCGGATCCCGGCTTGCCGTGATACTTTTTCAGGCTCCTCAGCACCGGTTTGCCGTCCGCTATCGCTATGTGATGCGGTCCGTCGTGGCCGACGAAGATGAAATCCTCATCAAAATCGAACGGATGGAATTCCGCGAAGCTTCCGCCTATGCCGAGCCTGTCCATTATAAACATGGCGATGCACGTTTTCAGATCGAATTCGCCGCACATCGGGATTCCTTCGGCGTTCAGCAGCGAGTTGCCGACTGTGAACGCGCTGACGAGCTGCCGCGCGGCCGAGTCCGGCAGACCGTTATAATAATACGCGAGTCCGTCAAGGCTGTATTTGTCTATCAGTCTGTCGAGCGCCGCGGCAGCCTTTGCCGATGCGCGCAGATCCTCTTCCGTGACCTTCATTGTCAGCGGGTCCGTTTCGGGGTCGGGCATATCGAAGTTCTCGACGATGATCCTGAGCTTTTTCTCAACCTCTTCCCCGGTCACGAGCTGTGAGAGCGCGACGGCTTCGTCCGTTTCTATCAGCGGCACATGAATGCCGAACGCCGCGGAAACAGCCGTCGGATCCGTATGCATATCGTACATCGATTCGAGCACGTGTCCCATCAGACCGAACCTTGCGCCGTGCAGACCGTGCAGGACGCGCGCGATGTCGCACCATTCGGCGATTTCAGCCGCCGCGCGGCTGTCGCCGTACAGCTTGCCTATCACCACGTCGGCGACGCGTCTGCCCATGCGGATCGCCACCCCGGTAAATTCCGGGACGGAACAGATGCAGTCGTTTTCGAGCTGCTGACGCGTGCTTGCGTTCGTATAATCCATATGAGAAAGCGGCTGCAGGGCGGTCAGCACCACGGGGGCGTTCGCGTCCCTAATGACCGGCGCGAAGACCGACGACGTGGCGTACGTCAGCATATTGCAGAATATCACGTCAACGCCTTCCGCGTTCAGTTTTCTTTGAGCCTCGTATGACGCGATACTCGAATCTATCATACCGAGATCTATAATATCCACACCGGTCCCGCGGACGATCGATACCATGTCCGCGTGGTATTCCATGAGTTTTTCATACAGTCCCGGAAACTGATCCCAGTATACCGCGTGTCCTACGCCGAAAACGCCGACTTTTGCGTAAAGCGGCTTTCTTCTTCCTATCATATACCGATCCCTCCGTTGTTAAAAGCGTCTCTTAAACGACATATATATTCGCCGTGGCGCGCGGGCGTGTGCTGATGCATATACAAAAACCACATACCGTCGCGTACGTCGATGAAAAACCACGTGCCGAGCGCGCCTGACCAGCCGTATTCGCCGACCGAACCGGACGGCGCCTCTTTATCCTGTACCCGCACGCCTAAGGCGAACGTGTGCTCATCCCCGAAAGATGAGCTGTCAAATTCTTTTTTATTATACGTCTTTCTCTGCTCCGGCGTAAGCGCGGGTCTCGTCATCAGCTCAAGCGTTTCCGGCTTTATCAGCCCGCCGCCGTCGGACAGCAGCGCAGCAAGGAATCTTGCGTAGTCGGAAGCGGTGCCGACGAGGCCCGAACCTCCCGATAAAACCTTGTTGTCCCCGGTGTTTTCAAAGCACGGCACCGGGCGGCTCGGAAGCGGTATATTGACGTATCTGCCGCCTATAAACTCCGTATTTTTCGCGAGCAGTTTTTCTTTTTCCGCCGGCAGTTTCCGGTAAAAGTAAGTGTCATTCATGCCGAGCGGTCTGAAAATGTATTCATCGAAGAATCTGTCAAGCGTTTGTCCCGATATTATCTCGATCAGAGCGCCTAAAACGTCGTGCGACAGACCGTAGCGGAACTGTGTGCCCGGCTCGAACGCGAGCGGCACGGACGCGAGTTCTTCCGCAAACCGCACGGTATCCCACGCGCCGGCTCTGAACCGTCTCTCAAACTCAGCGACTCTGCCGCCAAAATCATCCGTCAGATACGTCAGCCCCGACGTCATCGTGAACAGATGGCGCACCGTCATCCTGTTTTCCGCTCTCCGTATCATTCCGTTATCGTACACGGTCAGATCCGCGTACGCGGGCAGATAACGGCTGACGTCTCCGTCAAGATCAAGAAGACCTTTTTCATACAGGATAAGCGCCGAGACGACCGTGAAGATCTTCGTCATCGAGTAATGGTGAAAATACGTTTCATCGCTTACCGGCGTCATTTTCTCCGCGTCGGAGACTCCCATACAGCTGTTGAATATCACGCCGTTTTTGTCGCCGTAAAGCAGGGCGTTTCCCGCGGCGATACCGTTTGCGATCACGTTTTTCTGAAGTTGTAGCAATACTGAATTATCGTACATCTGCGAAGCCCGTTTTTTTTTCATTGATTATATCATCGTCGCACCCTTTTGTCAATAGCGGAAAAACTCATACGTAAAAAAATACGCGCCGGCGCGTACCGCCTCGGGGATTGTTGAAATATTCACATTTTTTCTTTACAATGATACTGTAATTATTGAAAACGGCAGGAGCGGAAAAATGGCGAAAACGATACTTGCGATAGGCGGGCATATAGGCGACGCGGAGCTTACCTCGGGCGGAGTGCTCGCTGCGAACGCCGCGGACGGCGGCGAAAGCTTCACGCTCGCGCTGACGGCGGGAGAACGCGGCAATCCCGCGGGCGTGACCTGCGAAGAATACAGAAAACAGAAGATCGCGGAGGCGGAGGGCTTTGCCTCGCTCATGAACGGCAGGGCGTACGTTCTGGACTACCCGGACGGAGAGCTGCCCGACGACGAGAACGTCAGATATGAAGTCGCGAACATTATAAGAGAGATCCGCCCGGACGTGATAACGACCCACTGGCGCAGTACGATGCACAAGGACCACGACAGGACGCACAGGATAGTATGCGACGCGCAGTTCCTTGCGAGCGTCGTCGAAAACGACGCTCTGAAGGGCGCCCGCCATTACGCGCCCGTATATTTTGCCGAAAACTGGGAGGACGATCCGGATTTTTCCCCTTATATCTACGTTGATATCACACGCGGATACGAGCTCTGGTGCGAAGGTTTGAGGCTCCATTGGTTCGTGATGAACAGCAGGGATTTCGCGTACTATGATTACTACACATCACTCGCGAGGATGCGCGGATGTCTCGGCAAAACTATGTACGCCGAAGCGTTTTCGGTGTTTGATAGAAATAGAAAAATAAAAAAAGAAATGCTCTGAGCTCAGGCCAATGAAAACCGGCTGAAGTAAGGAACAAAATCCTTATTTCAGCCGGTATTTTGTCGCATATCTCTGCAAGCAGGACGTTTGTGTGCCAAACGTCAAAAAAGTGAAATCTTTTGCCTTACGGCAAAAGGTGAAATCTTCGGGCATTGCCCTCAGGTGAAATCGAACGCTTATGCGTTCGGTGAAATGAAATCCACCCACCGCCGTCGAGGCGATTTCACTGCCCGCAGGGCAATTTCACCGCCGCAGGCGATTTCACCCACCCCGCAGGGGTGGATTTCGTTGCCGACTGTCCTTCAGAACAGTCGGCAAAAGAGGCGTTTTTTTTGTCGGCAGCCGTGCCGGCGCGGCGCAAAAAAACGTCGTGATCCGACGGATCTTGCCCGTATGAGTACCCCGGAAAACGCTCATTTTTTATTCCTTCATACGCATAAATACATGCATCTATAAATAAACAAATACAGCGAAAATTCAGGGAAACAGAATATTCATCAAAAGGACTTATTTATAAATATTTTTTCAGAGAAAAGCAAGAAAATGCAACTCAGCATCTTGACAAATTGCATTTTCCGTAGTATAATAACAAAAAATATTTTATTTAAAAGATGATGTCAAATGTGTATTGCGGCAGTTGCCGGAAGAAAATTGCAATTTCATCACAATCACTATTTCAGCCTGGTCCCTGATGCGTGTTTGATTTTGACCGAGAGGTCTTTTCATCAATAAAACAAAGGAGAGACAATTCATGAAGAAATTGTTCGGAAAGCGCTTTTTAGCCGCTTTGCTTTCTTTGGTGATGGTCGCCGCTCTGGCTGTTTCAGCCGTTGCGACTGCCCTTCCCGAAGAATCCGCGGCGAAAGCAAACCGGTCAGTGACCGTCACGAAGGTCGACGCCGACGCCAAGCTCGGCAAGGCCAACAAAGCGGATTTGACTGATAAAGTCAAATACGCCGACAATGACGTAGTCCGCGTTTCCATAGTGCTCAACGGCAAATCGGTTCTCGGCGCCGGTTACAGCGCAAAGAGCTTTGCCGCAAACAAGAGCGCTGTGAGCTACCGCAACAGTCTGAAAGCCGCTCAGACCGCTCTTGCTGATAAGATCAGCACGAAAGCTCTTGACGGCGAGAAGCTGGATGTGGTCTGGAATCTGACGCTGGCTGCAAACATCATCTCCGCGAGAGTTCCTTACGGCAAAATCAACGCCATAAAGAACGTTCTCGGCGTAGCTGACGTAGTGCTTGAGACAGAGTATCTGCCTCAGGCTGAAGAGCCGAATATGGCTGTCTCCACTGAGATGACGAACAACGTCATGGCGTGGGCGGCGGGCTATACCGGCGCCGGCAGCAAGATCGCGATCGTCGATACCGGTCTTGACGTTGCTCACCGCTCCTTCAACGGAGACGCGTTCGAGTACGCCATAAACGAGCTCAACGAGAAGCGTGCCGAGGAAGGTAAGGACCCGATCGTCCTTATGACCGAGGAAGACGTTGCTGCCGTTTGGGAAGAGCTGAACATTGCGGACCGCCTCGGCAGCTATGACGGCGTCTACAACAACGCGAAGGTGCCGTTCGGCGTCAACTACGTCGACGGCGACCTCCAGTTCACTCACGAAAACGACACGCAGGGCGAGCACGGCTCACACGTCGCCGGTATCGCCGCTGCCAACAAATACGTCATAGACGAAGAGACCGGTGAATTCGTTCCCGCTCTCGAAACCGTCCTGACGCAGGGCGAGGCTCCCGACGCTCAGCTGCTCATCATGAAGGTGTTCGGCAAGGGCGGCGGCGCGTACGACTCCGACTACATGATCGCCATTGAAGACGCCATCATACTCGGTGCCGACGCCGTCAACCTCTCGCTCGGTTCCTCTGCCGCGGGCTTCACCACCAACAGCACGTATGCCGATATAATCGAGTCCCTTGAGGATTCCGATATAATCTGGGCAAACTCCGCGGGCAACAACTACTCCTGGAACCACTTCACGAACGTATCCGGCAAATACGGTTACGATCTTCTGAAGGAAGGCGACATCAACTATCACACCGGCGGCAGCCCCGCGACTTACAAGAACACTCTTTCGGTCGCGTCCGTTGACAACGACGGTCAGATAGGCGCAACGCTCACGGTCTCCGGCAGCGATATATTCTACGCCGAAACGGCCAACTACGGCAACGAGCCGATCACGAGCATAGCGGGTGAATACGAATTCGTATACATCAATGTTCCCGGTACCGACGCGCAGTTCGAAGCGGTCGCCGATATACTCGAAGGCAAGATCGCGATCTGCAACCGCGGTGAGACTTCCTTCTATATGAAAGCCAACGCCGCCGTAGCAAACGGTGCCGTCGCTACGATCATAGCGAACAACCAGCCCGGCGTTATCAACATGAACCTCTCCGGTTACTCATACACTGCTCCGGCAGTTTCGATAACGCAGGACGACGGCGCCGCCATCAGAGCGTCCGCCGAAAAGCTTGACGGTTACGATTTCGAAGTTTACGTCGGCACCATCACCGTAAACGAAGAAAAGAAAGCCGTTTACAACGACAGCGAAACAAAGACGATGAGCGACTTCTCGTCGTGGGGCGGAAACAACGCTCTCACCATCAAACCCGAGATCACCGCTCCCGGCGGAAACATCTGGTCCGTAAACGGTGACCATTACGTAAGCGAATCAGACAACGCTTCCGGTCACAACAATTATGAGCTCATGTCCGGTACCTCCATGGCGTCTCCTCAGATCGCCGGTATCGCGGCAGTCGTCGCACAGTATATCCGTGAGAACGACGGCGTCGCAGAGGGCATGTCCCCGCGTCAGCTCGCACAGAGCCTGCTGATGTCCACCGCAAAGCCGCTCACCGATGAAAACGGATATTACTACTCCGTAATGCATCAGGGCGCCGGCCTCGTTGACGTCAACGCGGTCATCAACTCCCGTTCCTACATCCTCATGGATGAATCCGCCACAGCCTCCGCCAAAGACGGCAAGGTCAAGGCAGAGATAGGCGAGATAGAGCGCGGCGATTCGTTCAAGGTCGCTTTCGATCTTGTCAACTTCTCCGATGCTCCGATACTTTACAATCTCAGCGCTGATTTCTTCACCCAGTACATCGACTACGGCTTCAGATGGAACGACACCGATTTCATCGACGCCGCGATAGTCTGGACCGTCAACGGCGAAGAGATCAACCCCGTTCCCGGCGAATACGATTTCGACGGCAACGATATAGTCAACGTTCTCGACGCTCAGTACCTGCTTGACTACCTCGCGGGTCTGACCGACGTCCTGTACAACGAAGAGTACGCCGATCTCGACGAAGACGGCGACGTTGACACTCACGACGCTTACCTCGCGTTCCGTCTCCTCGGCACGATCGAGACAGTTCTCGACGGCGGTGAAACGGCGCACATAGAAGCCGAAGTCACGCTCAACTTCCCGGAAGAGTATGACGTAAACGGCAACTGGATCGAAGGTTACATCTTCGTCAAGGAAGGCGACACCGAAGACGGCGCTCTCGGCGTTATCCACTCCATACCGGTTCTCGGTTTCTGGGGCAGCATCACCGAGTCCTCCATGTTCGATTCGAACGAAGATATAGACGGTGACGAAGAACCCGACTACTACGTTCCCAGCAGCCTTGAAGGACAAAAGTACTTCGTAGGCACCGACGGATACGTTCTCGGCGGCAACCCGATGATCGCCGACGCGGAAGAGCATCCCGAACGCAACGCCATCAACCCGAACACCAACGGTGTCGGCAGCGTTTCATACGTTCAGATACGCAACGCCGCCGCTTCCCGCTTCTTCGCGACGAACCAGTACGGCAGAACGATCGTCGGTTCCGAGATAATAGGCGGCCAGCTCTACGGTGCGTTCTACAATCAGAATCAGGCTGTATGGCAGAACACAAGCACAAGAGTCGGAATCAACTACATTCCGAGAAATGTAAAAGAAGGCCAGCAGATAGTCATCAACTATGAGCTCGCTCCCGAATACTACGTCAACGAAGACGGTTCCGTAGACTGGAGCAAGGTCGGCGAAGGCGCCAAGATGAGCCTGCCGCTGACGATCGACACGATCGATCCTCAGATAGTCAACGTTTCGTTTGATGAAGAGGATTCGTCCCTTACCATCGAAGCGCATGACGAAAACTACGTTTCCGCTATAGTCGTCTGGAGCCAGGACGGTGATCTCGTCGCTTATGTCGGCGCCGATAACATCGTTCCCGTATCCGCGCTTTCCACGATGGATCCCGCCGACGTCCGCAAGGGCGATCAGATAGCGGCGATGTTCGACCTCTCCGAGGCTGACCTCGAGACCGGCCACTTCCTCGTTGAAGTTTACGACTACGCGGCAAACTACAGCTCCTACAAGCTCAACACTCATCCGGAAGAGCTCGAGGAACCCGTTGAGGTATCCGTAGAGATCGACCAGGGTGAAGAAGCAACGATTGTCGGCGCGGGCACCCTTCAGCTCACCGCCACGGTCCTTCCGTGGGGCTTCGAATACGACGACGTTGTCTGGACCGTTGAGGAACAGGCAGACGCCGCGACGTTCGAGGAAGCCGAGGTCGTAACGGTCGACGATAACGGTCTCGTGACCGTGGTCACCGGTTCAGACGGTTTCGCTGTCGTGCGCGCGACCTCCGAATACGATCCCGAAGCTTACGCCGAGATACTCATCACCGTAAAATTCATAGACAAAGAGCTCAACGGTATAATCTGGGATGAAAACGGCGAAGTCTGGTTCACCGATTTCAACCTCAAATCGATACCCGAGTACGAAAAGCTCCACGAAGCGAGCATGAGACTCCAGCTCACCGGCACGGCATACGACCAGAACGGCACGCTTTACGCCGCGACGTTCGATTCCAACGACTGGGTCTCCGATCTCTACACCGTTGATCCCGAGACGTTTGAAGCCGAGCTGATAGGCGGCTCGAGCGAGATCGGATACATGGATATCACCTCCGCTCCGTCCCTCGGTGACAACCACCTCCTCGCGGTCTACGGTCCTTACGTTGTTATAGTCAACAAGGATACCGGAGACTATGACGGTGTGTTCAATCTCAACAACTACACCAGCGGCAACTACCTCGTAGGTATCGCCTATGAAGGATCTGATTACAACAGTACTTACAGAGCAAATGTAGACTACGTCTGGCTGATCGATGTAAGCGGTACGCTGTACAGAATGGGTTTAATGCCTTACAACGGCAGCTATGCGAACTTCCGTCCTTCGACAATAGGACAGATCGGCGATACCGTAGATACTCCGTACTTCCAGTCGCTGTACTATGACGGCGCAAGCCTGTTCTGGAGCCGTTACAACGGTGCCGACAATCTCGTCGAGATCATCATGGTCAACGACATCTACAACGACGGTTCAATTTACAGCGTCGGTAAATTTGCCGATAACGTATGGCCGGTAGCCGGTCTGTTCGAGCTCGGCATCAACCCGGCGACGGGATTTGAAACGGTCGAGCATCCCGCGGCTGTGATCGAAGGGCCGATGTCGACCGAGCGTATCGCAAAGATAGACTTCAATAAGAAGTCCGGCGGTTCGCTCAACTCCATCAAGGATCTCGATCCCACGGGAGAGCTCCAGTCCGTAAAGACTGACGTATACATAGGCGTTGAAGTTCCCGCGAACACCACCAACGGTCTTATAGTCGTTGACTATGATCCCGCGAAGGCGCAGCTCAATGAATACAACACCTACGCTGATCACGTATCCGTAAAGGAAAGCACCGGCAAGCTCGTTATAGCCTATACGTTCGATATAGACGAGATCACCGGTGAGGAAACCGATCCTGCGGAGTCCGACGGAACGGTCGGCGAAGAGGACGAAGTCCTCGTAATCGATCTCTGGTTCGCATACGGTTCCGAAGGCATAGTCCTCATAACCGACGAAGAGGTCAACAACGAGCATCCCGCGACCGAAACGAAGGTATTCCTCGGCGGTTACCCCGTTGATCCGATACCCGAAGATTATTCCGAGCCCGTATGGACCTGGAACGAAGACAACACCGCAGCGTACGCGACCTTCACCCGCTCCGACGGAGTGACGAAGACCGTTGACGCGACTGTTGAGGTCGAGGAGATCGAACCCGATTGCGAGATCGACGGTCTGATCACCTACACGGCGACCGTCGAATTCAACGGCGAGACCTACACGGACGTTGTCGAAGTCGTACTCGAAGCAACGGGTCACGACTACGGCGAGCCCGAATGGGAATGGGCTGACGACAAGGCGTCCGCAACAGTAACGTTCGAATGTGCGAACAACGCGGAGCACGTCGAGACGATCGACGCCGCGGTCGAGCTCGAGCTCTTCGAGACCGACAACGGACTCGTCAACGTCTACACCGCTACCGCCGAGTTCAACGGCGACGTATACACCGATACCATCGAGGTAACCGGCGTATTCGCAGGCTGGTACAAGAACATCGCGTTCACCGATCCTTATACCGCAACGCCCGCCGAAGACGACGTCAAGTACGCGAAGCTCGTAGCTCCCGAAACGTTCGATCTGAGAGTTCAGATCGTCGAGCCGGCACCCGGTGACACCGACGCAAAGGTCCGTGTTTACACCTCTGCCGACAGCGCGAACTACCAGTCGGTCAAGTTCATCGTAACGTCCGGCGACTTTACGAAGGAATACACCGTAAAGAACTACTACCGCGAGCTTTCCGAGTCCCTCGGACTCGAAGCGATAGAAGATCCCAAGGTATTCTCCGACGATTCCGTCTACTTCGTATCGAAGAAGATGGCTCTGCCCGCTGAGATATTCAACAACGCCGTAACGGTCAAGACGATATTCACGACCTGCGACGGCACCGAATTCGAAGGCGGCACGGTAGAATTCACGGTCGAAATGAACTACGTATTCGTCGGCTGGTACCACGACGCGGACTTCACCGAGCCTTTCACGGCTCAGCCCGATGAAGGCGAGGAAGCGTACGCCAAGTACGTACACAAGGATACGTTCAAGATGATCGCTCAGATCGGCAATATCGAGGAAGGCGCGACAAGCTTCAAGGCTCGTTTCATCACCTCCGCCGACAGCGCGAACTACAGCTCCATCCTGTTCAAGGTCGAATACGAGAACACGGTAAAGAGCTACACGGTCAAGAATTTCTACAAAGCGATGTCCGAGGACGCCGAGATCGGTCTGGAAGGATTTGACGATCCCAAGGAGCTCTTCAGCGAGGATTCACTGTACTTCGTATCCAAGAAGTCCCTGATCGCCGACGCTGATGCTTTCGGAAACGAGATCACCGTATACGCTCTGCTCACCGCTCTTGACGGTACCGTCATTGAGACCGAGCACACCGTATTCACGGTCGAACTTCCCTAAGTCCGCACATAAAATAATCGAACAGGATCCGGAGGGGGTTCCCTCCTCCGGATCCCGACTGATAAAATAGGAGAGATAATATGAAAAAAATCTATGTAACTCCTGAGGTAGAGGAATACAAGCTCTACCTCAACGCGATCACCACTGCATCGGGCGGCATATTCGACGATGACAGCACCGCTGACGATTACAACGGAAAGAAAGACGTTCTCTGAGATCGTCGCCTGAAACACCGGGGACGGAGCGAATCCGCTCCGTCCCGATTCTTATTATACGACCGGAGAAATGACATGGCATTCTACATAAGGACAGCGGGGCTTACTTTCCGAATAGAACCGAATTTCAGCACGATAGAGCGCTACTGCGCAGGGTATACGTGTCCCGCGGACGAGGCCGCGATAAACGCCTCCGTTACGCTTGACGAGATCGAGGCGGAACGCGCGTCAGCTGTCAAGGCCGCCTTATCCGAAGGACGTTCCGCGGAATTCACCCAGGCGCAGCTTGAGATCCTGACGGTACATAAAAAAATATCGGAGGTCATCCCAAAGTACGGAGCGTTCCTCTTTCACGGATCGGCCGTTGAGGTAGACGGCGAGGCGTACGTATTCACCGCAAAGAGCGGTACCGGCAAATCGACTCACGCCGCGCTGTGGCGTAAAAAATTCGGAGAGCGGGCTGTCATGATAAACGACGACAAGCCCTTCATCCTGATCAGGGATGGACGCGCGTTTGCGTGCGGATCACCGTGGAACGGCAAACACAGGCTTGGCTCAGACCTGACCGTTCCGGTAAAAGCCGTGTATCTGCTGAACCGCGGCAATATAAACAAGGTATATAATATAAAAAAGAGCGAGGCGTTCCCTTCTCTGTACGAGCAGACGTACAGACCCGACGACCCGGGGATGCTCGCAAAAACGCTCATCCTTTTAGATAAGCTTGCAAGTACGGCAAAGCTGTACAGACTTTACTGCAATATGCAGCCGGAAGCTGCGGACACAGCATATGAAGCGTTGGAGGACAGATCATGAAACTTAACCGAGAATTCGTAACACATTCAACAGAAAATGAGCATATAACCGTCGCTACGGGAAAATCGAGCTTTACGGGAATGCTCCGCAGCAATCAGACTGCCGGTTTTATAATAGAGCAGCTCAAACACGAGACAACGGAGGAGGAGATCGCGGCGGCGCTTTTCGCAGAGTACGACGCGCCGGAGGACGTTATAAAACGTGACGTTCACGCAGTCATCGAGAAGCTCCGTTCTATCGGCGCGATCGACGAATGAACGCATTGACGCGCCGCGTCACGGTCAGATTCGATCTGCCATGTATGAAGGACGGATACACACGGCGCGAATGCACGTCCATGCAGGACGAGGTCATAGCGTCGTCGGGCGCCTCGCCTGAGATAATCTGGCGTATAACGCGGAGCATGAGCGCCGTGAGCTGTTACGCCACGCAGTACGACGTATCACTTCTTCAAAACAGCGATAAAGTTATCTCCGTGACCGAGGAGCAGATTAATCACATATAAAAACCGGGATTATATCCGGTTTTTTTTTCGCTTTTGCGGCTTTGTAAGCCGATACCAAAAAAGCGTCCCGGATCGCTCCGGGATGCTTTTCAGTGTTGTCAGAACATAAGGTCGAAGCTGACGCCGCCCTCGTGGGCTTTGGGATCGAGCTCCTTGAAATATTTCCTTGCCGTCATCTCATACATCATCGTAACGTCGAGGTCGGTGATATCGACTCTCTCGTATTCGACCGTGACCGTGCAGTCGGCGAGATATACCTGGTTTTTGAATACGTATCTGTACTCAGTCTCATCTCCCGTTACATTGAAGGTGTATTCCGCAACGGGTATATCGAATCCCTCGTGGCTGACCTTCACGGTGATGTGACCTGTGCGTTTGCCGGTCGGTTTGGCGGTGATGCGGAGCTCGGCCGTGTCGTTGTAGTTGAATCCCGCAACGTCCTTGCCCTTCGCGTTAACTTTTCCGGTAAGCGCATAGCTGAGCTTGCCGTCGCCCGTAGCTTTAACGTCGCTCGCTATGTCGACGACGCCGACGAAGGCGTGGAACGGCTGCAGATATACGGTACCTTCAAAGCTTCCGTCCGCGTTGACGCTCTTGAGAAGTCCCGCACTCTCGGGTTTGGAACCGATCTCAACGATGTTGTACGCGGTCTCACCGTTGACATACGCTCTGACGTCGCCGATACCGCCCGATGACGCGTTCTTCGGCTCATTGAGGCTCTGGAGCTTGTCTATCGCGTACTGTTCGTTCTTATCCATCACGTCGCCCTGCGCTACGTTTCCTGCCCACGGCATGACGTGTGTGAATGTGATACCGTTGTCGAACATGTATTTGAGCTGATTGTACGCCGCTTCCGCGTTTGTCGACATTGCGCTGTATTCGCCCAGTGTTATCGTATGCTGACCGGATCTGACGGCGAGCGAGAAGAATGAGTATTTGTCGTTGTTCCACACGCCGTACCTCGTTCCGCCGTAGCCCGTGCCGTCGGCGAGAACGGTATCGACCGGGGACAGTCTCGTATCAGCCTCGCCGAGCAGACCGGCGACAGCGTCGCCCTCCGGGATCTGGTGAGCCTTTATGAGCTCCGGCGGGAAGCCCGCGAGGAGCGCCTCACGGTATGACATGATAACGTGCCTCGATACGATATATCTGTTGTACAGAGACCACTCTGTGAAATAATCGTTGATCTTTCTCTTGGAAGAGTATTTGTCCCAGTCTCCGCGCTTCGTCCCTCTCGGCGCGTCAAGCTCTTCAAACGATGCGAAATCCGTGCCGAATCTGCCGTTCACGTTCTCTATAGTTCCGTAGAGATCCTTGAGATACTGAGAAAATCCGGATATCATCTTCGGGTTGTAGTCGCCGACGGAATTCGCGCCGGAGTCGATCTCGTGCTCGTGGACGGGGGATACGGCGACCGTGTATTCGGGCGCTTCCCTGTAAAGCGTCGCGAGCGTGTTCAGGTACGTGCGGCGCGTCCAGAAATTGAGTTTGTCGAGCGCCTCGATATTCGGCGCGTACGTCGCGTTATAGAACGACGAGCCGAGCTCGAGGTAGTCGTTGCGTTCGCCCTTTTTCGTGAGCGTGGCGTACGCGTACGCTCCCGTAACGGGATCCGTATAGTTGATCAGATATCCCATCTGAGCGGTCTTGCCCCAGCGGTGCGTTGAGCAGGGCTCCCACATATTGTACTGAGTCTTGTATCTGCCCCTGACGTCGCCGCCCGGCCCGATCGTGAACTGATCTATACCGCTGCTTCTTATCGCGTACGTTCTGCCGTTTGCGAGCTTACCCATGATCGGCGCCGGATACTCGACTCTGATATGCCAGAACGTTCCTTTTTTGATGTAGTCGGTGTTCTTTGACGCCTTGGTGGAGACAAAGATATTCTCCTTGACGCCGGCGTTGATGACGGTCTTAGCGCCGTCCTTTATCTCGGTCAGCGTAGAGAAAGCCTTGTATTCATCGTCCGCGCCGGACGTTGCGGCATATCCGCCGAAAGCGGAGGCGTAGACGCCGTTATAAGTATTGCCGTCAAGCCCGATCTCCGAGACGGTCTCGTTTCTGTATTCGTAAGCCTCGCTGCCGAAGCTCAGGATGATACCCTCTGTACCGTCCGCTTTAAGCGTCGGTGACATGATGAGCTGCTTATCGGATCCTGCCTTTACTGTCGCCTCGCCCTGTTTCGAGCCGTCCGCGGCACTGAAGAATTCTATTTTCGTTTCGCCGGCAGCACCGTACATAGGCGCGACCGCGAAGACCTCGTCTCCGCCGGTGAAGGCGCCCGCGGCTATTGCGTACGGAGCCTTACCGGACGGTTTTACCGTAAATCTGAACGAGCCGTTGGCATCGAATACGCGCAGCTCCGTCACATCAGCCGATTTGAACGGCGCCGTGAGTATGTTGACGCCGCCGTCTGTCACCGCCGCCGCGACCTGTACGCCGCCGCGGACCGAAGCGGGATACGCGTTGAACTGTGTGTGCAGCGTCTGATATATATCAAACACGCGGACGACCGTGTAGTTGTCGTCGTTTTCGCCCTGGCCCGCAACGATCGCCGGTCCGAGCTTTACGGACGGCTTTACACCCTGCAGAGCGTACGCGGCGACGTTGGCGTTGAGGTCGATATCCGGGAACGAATACGCCGTTACGTTGTTATCGGAGAGCTTGAAGATGTTCGGTATGCTTACGAACATATTGTCGGAATACCGGGCGATCTTGTCCTCATCCGCCATGAACATCTTCTCCGCTTCGTTTGCGACGTAATATCCTCTCAGAGGATCGAACGCCTCGCCGACCGAGAAGAAGATAAGTCCGGAATCCGTGTAATACACGTTGAGTCCGAGAAGCCTTTCAAGGTCGATGACGTTCATGAAATGAAGATCGGTATAGTCGCTGTCGTCGCCTATGATGACGGACTGGGTACGCACGTCGGCTTCGGTCTGCTCGCCGTTTATCTCTATCGCGGCGGTCTTATCCTCGCAGACGGCTTTACGTCCGTCGAACGTGTAGACGGTCTTCGATACGCCGTCTGACTGGTCGTGCGTGTACTCACCGCCGAATATTTCAGCGATGTCGTACAGATCGAGGTAAAAGCCGGTCTCCGCAGTGGTACCGGCGGACACAAGATCGTGAGTCTTGCCGAGCACATAGCAGTAATCGTATCCGCGTTCGGCTTTGAAAATAATGAGCTTGTCCTTTACCTGCGAGAACGAGTCGGCCATGAGGCTCCCCGAGCCGTAGCCGTCCTTCAGGATCACGTTAAGATTTGCCGTGATGCTCTGAAGCGAGGAAATATGTGTTATCCTCGGCATTTCAAGTTTATCGGATACCTTGACCATTTCAATGACCTCCTCAGTCTCCGGCGGGTCTGTTTCCTCATCGGTCCCAGTGCCGGGCGCCTCCGTTGAACCGTCTGTCGTCGCGGTCGGCTCATCCGTTGTCTCGGGCGTTGTATTGCATCCGAGCGCGAATACAAAGAGCGACGCGAGAAGCACACAGAGCACGCGTGAAAGCAGTCTCCGTTTCTTCATATTGTTGTTTCCTTTCGTCAATGTAATATATCTCCCTCTCCCACGGGATACGGGCTGTAAATGCCGTATATCATCCCCGGATGAGGTGTCGATATCAGTTTTTCACCGTCCTCGCCGTATATGTCGGCGAGACGGAACGTCCCGGTCTCACCGCCGGGAGTCAGGAAGCTCGCGGTATCTCCGGATACCGCCTTGTTTTTCTGTTTTATGCGGGTGTATCCCGTCTTTTCGTCATACGAGGTGACTATACCGAAATACGGGCGCTCCGTTATGTATCCGGGCTCGTCGACGGTCTTCGCGTCGACCGACGGGTCGCTGAAATAGTATCCCGTATCGTATTTTCTGTGCGTCACGCTTTCGAGCAGGCGGACGAGCTCGGGATCCGTCGAGTATCCCGACGGATCCGTTATATACGAGTCGACCGCGTGTCTGTAGCAAAGCGCCGTGACCGCGGCGTAGTATACGCTCTTCATCCTGCCTTCGATCTTGAACGACGTGATCCCCGCCCGGCAAAGCTCCGAAATATGCTCTATCATACACATATCGCGCGACGACATTATGAACGTGCCGTCCTCCGTCTGTTCTATTCCGGGACGTCTGCTGTCGTCCTTGCCCTCGCGCAGCTCGTACAGCGTGTAATTCCATCGGCAGGGCTGTGCGCACTGTCCTCTGTTTCCGTCTCTTCCGGTGAAATGGTTAGACAGAAGGCATCTGCCGCTCCACGAAACGCACATCGCTCCGTGGATGAACGTCTCAAGCTCAAGCTCGTCTGGGATCCCTTTTCTTATCTCCGCGATCTCGGAAAGCGAAAGCTCCCTTGCGAGCACGATCCGGCGCGCGCCGAAGTGCTTCATGTAAGACAAAGCCGTCTTATCCGACACGACGCTCGTCTGCGTGGACACGTGGAGCACGGCGTCGGGACAAAGCGAACGGAGCAGATCCATAACGCCGGGGTCTGCGACTATATACGCGTCCGGCTTCATCTCATCCACCGCCGGGATATAGCGGCTCAGCCGCTCATATTCGTCAGGGCGCGGCATGGTGTTGAGCGTTATATACACCTTTTTGCCGCGCTCGTGACAGTACCGTATCGCCTGATCGAGCTCGTCCTCCGTGAAGTTTCCGGCGCCGGCTCTCATCCCGAAGCTTTTTCCGGCGAGATATACGGCATCCGCGCCGAATCTGACCGCGGCGCGCAGTTTTTCCGGTGTTCCCGCCGGAGAAAGTATCTCGGGCTTATTCATTCCGCCTTGAGCGCCTCCTCGAGCGCGTCGCCGAGCGCGAGCCTCGCGGCGGCGAATTCCTCATCACTGTCCGTGAATTTGATCACAGACGACGTGACACGGTTTATGATCTCATCGACCTTTTCGCGTCCTTTGAGCTCTTCAAGCATCGTGAACATGCAGAATTCTTCAAGTCCGTCGCGGATCATTTCAAGTCTGAAGGAGCCGCACGGGCCGTCAACGCCGACCTTCGTTCCCGGGTACATGAGCGAGCCGTCGCCGAACACCTCGTCAGACAGCCATTTTTTACCGGTCTTGTAGTCGGTGCCGACTGTAGCGATGTTCTCCCACGGATCCTCGACCTTCGGCCAGTACATGCTCGACCAGTAGAGGAACCCGTTCACTCCGTACATCTTCTGCTGCCAGAACAGGAGCCTGTTCTGAAGTCCCGTCATATCGACGTACATGTTCAGATACGGAAGTCCCGGCTCCCAGCAGACGTACCACCAGAGTCCGTCGCCTTCGGCGGTCTTCTCACGCATACGCTCGCCGAATTCGGGGTACTTTTTGCTCTGAGCATTGGAATAAAGCATTTTTCTTCCCCTGCCCTTATCCGTCGACTTTGTGAAGCAGAAGGATTTCGGACACCAGACGTCCACGTAGTCGTCCATCATGGCTATCTGATCCTTCTCGCTGTTGTACTGTACGTTCTGGAAGAACGGCACGACTATGCGGATGCCCGGGCAGAGCTTTTTGATCCTCTCGCATTTTTTCGCCATTTCGTCAAGCGAGGCGACCGTGCCCGGCTCGTCGTGCGGGTAGAAGAAGGCTTTTTTCAGCCACGTCTCGTTTTTACTGAGCTTTTCATAATAAGATACGAGCTTTTCGTCGTCCGAGCCGTACGGCACGCGGAAGTCCTTCACTCTCGGATCGTTCATATACGCGTCGGCTCTGTCGTCAAGAATATCGTACGGAAGATCATATCCGTTGACTCTGTGTTCAAGCAGATAGTCGTAATATTTCGCGAAATGTCCGGTAACGTCGTCGTCTCCATGGAAACGCTTGACCTGGCTCGTGTACATACCGGTGACAGCCGTGCTCGGGCTCTCGTCGGGAAGCTCGATATCCCACACGTGTACGGAAAGCCGGAGCTGTTTCACCGTCTTGTCCGCCTGCTTTACCGATACCACGCCCTCGTAGTCGCCTGACGGCGTGTCCTTCTCCGTTCTGAACTGTATGAAGAACGCCTGAGATCTGCCAGCGCCGAGGTCGAATTTTTCGGTCGTTTCATTCATCGGCGCTATCGCGTCGGGATAGTATTTGTCAAGGCATTTGACATAATACTGACGTATCACCTCACCCGAAAGCTCACCGCCGTCCTTGCTTTTCAGCGTAGGCGCCTCGACCGAGAGTCCGGTCCTGTCGCCGTCCGCCGAGATGATCAGCTGCGCGTTTTCGTATTCGTTTTTGCACATATGCACGGTATATGATCTCATACCGGTGTCCGCCTTCGCGTCGGGATCCGTCTTTACAAAGGCGTGCGCGTAATACGCGACGATCCCGCCGTCCTCATCCGGCGCTTCTATTATCTCTTTCGTTTCCTCGATCTCAGTCACTGTTGTTTCCTCCGTTGTGATCGCGTCCGTCGGATCCGCGCTGTCATCCGTTCCGCCGGAGCCGCTTCGTCCCGCGCACGACGCGGCGCTCAGGACAAAAAGCAAAGCGAGTAATGATGAAAATACCCTTTTCATTATGCCTCCTTTTTCCGAAAGAAGCACGGCTTCTCTCCGTGATGTCTTTTTTCCGTGTACGTATGTGTTATTGTCGCGGTCCTCTATTTATGAAGCGCGGCTTCAAGCTCGCTGCCGAGCCTGATCCTCGCTTGAGCGAATGCGTCCTCATCATCACTGAAGCTCACGAGATTTTCCGATACGGTACTTATTATCGCGTCGGCGTCCGCGCGCTTGCCGAGCTTCTCAAGCATCGTGAACATTTCAAATTCCTCTATACCGTCGCGTATGAGTTCAAGCCTGAACGATCCGCACGCGCCGTCTACGCCTACCTTCGTGCCGGGATAAAGGAGCGAACCGTCGCCGAACACGGTATCGGACAGCCACGATTTGCCGGTGCGGTAATCCGTGCCGACCGTAGCCATATTCGTCCACGGATCCTCAACTCTTTCCCAGCAGTTGCTTGACCAGTACAGGAATCCGTTGACGTTGTACTGCTTCTGCTGCCAGAAAAGGAGCTTGTTCTGCATGCCCGTCATATCGACGAACATGTTCAGATACGGAAGCCCGGGCTCCCAGCAGACGTACCACCACAGATCGTCTCCGCGGTCCGTCATCTGCTTCATGCGTTCGTTGAATTCGATCTCGCTTTTTCTCTGCTTCGCGTTATATAAAAGCTTTCTTCCGTTTGCCCTCTCCTCGAGCCTTGTGAAGCAGAACGTTTTCGGACACCAGATATTTATGTATTCGGACATAACGGCGATCTGATCGCGCTCTCCGTCGTAATCTATATCCGTAAAGAACGGAGAAACTATACGTGCGCCGGGGCAGTATTCCTTTATCCTTATACATCTGCCCGCGAGATTGTTGATCATATCGACGTTGGTCGGCTCGTCGAACGGATAGAAGAAGGATTTTTTCAGCCATTCCGCGTTTTCGGACACCTTTTGGTATCTCTGCGAAAGCTTAACGTTGTCCGTCGGCTCATAAGGCATGCTGAAGGAGTTTACCCTCGGATCGCTCATATAAGCGTCGGCGCGCGCGTCAAGTATATCGTAGGGCATATCCCATGGATTTACATGGTAATCGAGCAGAAAATCGTAATATTCCCGGTACATATCCTTGCCGTGGAACCGCTCGATCTGATCGGCGTACAGGTTCACCGTGGCGACGCTCGTCATCGTTTCCGGCATGACGATATCCCAGACGTGGGCGAAAAGGCGGAGCTGCTTCACGGTCCTGCCGTCCCGTTCCACAGAGACCACGCCCTCATAGTCGCCGGCTTTCGTGTTTTCATCGGTCTTCAGGCGGATGAACATCGCCTGAGACTTTCCGGGCTCTATATCGAATACGGACGTGTTTTCGTTCATCGGCGCCACGGGATCCGGGTAATATATCCTTTTACATTTTATATAATACTGGCGCAGGATCTCTGTCTTTATCTCATCCCCGTCGCTGTTTTTCAGCGGAGAGCAGGTGACGGAAAGACCGGATCTCGCCTCCTCGGATGAAATGACGATTTGCGCGTTTTCCGTCTCTCCCCTCGTCATATACACGGTATATGAACGCAGCTCCGTATCCTTCGGTCGGTCCGGATCGGTTTTGGTGAAGGAATGGACGTACCACGCGGAAAGGCCGTCGTCCTCATCCGGCGCTTTTATTATCTCATCCGTCTCGGGCGGCGCCGTCGTTTCCGCGGCGGTGGTTTCAGGTACTGAGTTATCGGTCGTCGTCACGGGCGCTTGCTGCGGCGTACACGCGGTAAAAAGCGATAATGAAGCGAGTATCGCCGCCAAAGCCAATGCAGTCTTTTTCATATTCATGTCCTCTTGTTTTTGAAAAACTGATAATAGTCGCATTTGATCATGCCGTTGTACAGCTTTCTCACCTTGTCGGCGCGGCGGCGGAAAAGCCGCTCGAAATCGGGGCATGACGAGATCACGTAGATCTGCCACGAGCCGAGCTCCGCCCACGCGCGTCCTATTTCGGAGTAAAGCCGCTCAACGCTCTGCCTGTCCATCATACGCTCGCCGTACGGCGGATTGCAGACGATGGTTCCGCGGCGGCCGTACGTTTCAACCGTTCTCGCGTCGCGTTCAAAGGCTTTGATATACTTGTCAACTCCGGCGCGGGCGGCGTTTTCACGCGTGAGCCTCACGCATTCGGGGTCGATATCCGAGGCGTAAGCCTCGAATACGCAGTCTGTTTTTATTTCGTCACGCGCTTTTTCATACGCTCTGTCCCAGTCGGCTTTGCCGATCCACGGATAGCTCTGAGATATGAACGTGCGGTCCATGCCGGGCGCTTTATTGCACATCTGCATCGCCGCCTCTATCGCTATCGTACCGGAGCCGCAGAACGGATCCCAGAAAAGGTTTTCCTCACGTATGTGCGCGAGCTTTACGAGCGCGGCGGCGAGAGTTTCGCGCAGCGGCGCGGCGTTCGATTCCGGGCGGTAGCCGCGTTTGTGCAGCGTGACGCCGGAGGTGTCGAGCATTATCGCCGCCTCGTCCTTCAGGATGAAGAATTCTATCTGATACGCCGTCCCGGTCTCCTCGAACCTCTCCGTCGCGTATCTGTCCTTCATCGCCTCGACCGCGGCTTTTTTTACGATGCTCTGACAGTCGGGGATAGAGGTCAGGGCGCTTTTTATGCTGTGGCCTTTGACCGGGAACGCGTCGCGCTCGCCTATATAATCGTAAAACGGTATTTTTCTCGTGCCGTCGAACAGCTCCGTGAAGGTATGCGCCGGAAATTCGCCGAGAACGATATAGACGCGCTCCGCGAAACGCAGGTTTATATTGAGCCGCGGTATATCGGACACGGCGCCTTCAAAGTAAACTCTTCCGTCGATCGTGCCGGATCTTTTCAGTCCGAGCGCGTCTATCTCCTCCCCGAGCAGTTTTTCGAGCCCGAAAAGGCAGGTGGCGGCAAATTTCATCAGTCGACCGGGTACGCAATAGTTGTCATCAGCGCCATTTCCACGGCTGACGTGTCAAGGCGGCTGTACTGGACGACGATAGGCTCGCTCGATTCGACGAGTATGGCGTACGGCGTGTCGCGCGGGATAAGCTCGCCCTTGTCTGATACCTGCTTGTCAAGTCTGATGTGATGCGTCTTCATCGCGCCGCAAACGGCGGAGTAGCCCGTTTTCACCGGTCTGTCCTCATAAAACAGCGTAAGGTCTATGTGCGCGTCGCGCTCCGTCGTGTTGATAACGCATATCGCCTCGTGCGAGACGTTCTCGTTTTTTGATACCGAATTCAAAAAGCAGTCCGGTATCAACCAGGTTTTCTTTCCGTATTCTTTCATTTTATTAAATCCTTTCGATATTAAATTCATATTTAACCGTAGGGCGGGGGCTTGCTCCCGCCGTTCCTCTTATATGGGCGATCATTGATCGCCAGTCCCCCGTGCTTTTAAATTTCAAATGATAATCCGTAGGGGGTCAGCGCCCACGACGACCCGTTTTTCCGCGCCCCCTCAATCTCTTTGGAGATTGACGGGAGGTGACAGGGTGGCACGGGGGGTTCCCGGCGCAGCCGGGCCTGAGGGGTGGGAAACCCGCCGTGATCCGTCGCTTGCGACGCCCTGATTCATTATTCCGGATTCTGCCTTTACTCCCCGCGTCTTTCTCCGCACTCGCTGCAGAATTTTCCCATATTCGCGTTATACCCGCATTTTTTGCACGTCCATGCTCCGGCGGGCGGGTCCGGTACCGGAGCAGTCTTCGGGGCGGGCGTCTTATTTTCGGTATTCGGGGTATTACCGCCGCCGGGCGTCATACCCATCATCCCCATCACAAAGCCCATCCCGGTGCGCTTCTTCTCCTCAACGGATATGATCTCTTTATCCTCGCCTCCGCTCGATATGAGCCGGCATAATTCCGTGACCGTATCGTCCAGCCCGCACTGTCTCAGTGCGGCGAGATCAAGCGATTTATGTACGCGCGGGCGGCCGCCGACGGAGCTGTCGTCAAAGGTCATGGATATACTGCTGCTGCTCGAATAGTCATAGACGGGATACGGATCCTTATACCGCAGCCCATCAAAAGCCGCCAGTCCTTCACGTTTTACCGTTTCTTCGATCTGCTTTATCACCTCTTCGCCGATCTTATAAACTGTCACCGTTTCATTTTGAAAAGCAGGCATACTCACGGAAGTAAGGGTCCATACGCCGTCTTTTTTACAGATGGAATCACTGTGATGCGCGTTGCTGTTCATCATCATTCCGGATGAGCTGGAGCTGTGCGATATGCTGATAAGTTCTCCGTGCGGCGGTTCGCTGTTTTTAAGCTCCTCCAGACGTGAGCTGCTCGATTTTTTCCGATCATCGACAAGCTTATCCGGATTTTCGGCGGCGTTTTCCGGACTTTCATTTGCAAAAAAGATGACGTCTTTGATCTCAGCCTTTATTTTATACTTTTCAAGCTGTTTTTCGATCTGCTCCGCGAGCATACGGTGGTCTTCGTCGTCTATCACGGACGTACCTTCCGGCCGCTCGTAAATCGCTTTTTTGATTATATCAGAAGCGTTTCTTCTTACCGTGTCGGCAACGGCGCCGCTGCTTTCATAAAGATCCGTATCATATTCGGTCACTATGGCCATAACGGCGATATGCGCCGTGTAAATCATTTCCAGCGGCCCTCTTTTTTCGGTAAACAGCACGCTTTCGGCCGTACCGAATTTCAAAATGAAACCATCCATATCACACCTCCTGAAACAATCGTTCAATACTTCTCTATCTCTACTCTTTCCGCTTTTATCTCAAGCTCACCGCCCAAAAACACGCGGGCGGTCTTGTTGAAGTTTGACGGTGTGTCGGAAACGCAGCAGTGCACCGCTCCGCTTCCGTTTTTATCGGGAAAGGCGGCGGCTATTTCCCGCGCGGCGGCGGCGCCGGAATCCACGAAGGTGATATGCGGCGCGGCTTTTTTCAGCATTTTTATCAGTAACGGAAAATGCGTGCAGCCTAAAATCACGGTATCGGCGCCGGCGTCGATCACCGGCTGCAGGTATCTTTTGACTGACAGGTACGCTATCTCGTCGTCGGCAAAGCCGTATTCCACAACGGGAACGAGGAGCGGGCAGGCGACCGACGTAACCTCAAGCGAGCCGTTTATCAGCTTGAGCTCGTGCTCAAAAACGCCCGAGCTTATCGTCGCGCCGGTACCCATAACGCCGATTTTTCCGTTTTCCGTCGCTTTTGCCGCCTCGCGCGACGCGGCGGAAACGACGCCAAAAACGGGCACGGGAAGCGAGATTTTCAAGGCGTTTAACGCGACGGTCGAGACCGTGCCGCACGCTATCAGCATCGCGCGGACGTTCCGGCTCAGAAGGAACCTTGCGTCCTGCGCGGCGTATTTCATTATCGTCTCGGGCGAGCGGGTGCCGTACGGCGTTCTTCCCGTGTCGCCGAAATATACGAGGTCGGCGTCCGGCAGAATGCGGTGAAGCTCTTTCAAAGCGCACAGTCCGCCCAGACCGCTGTCAAAAACTCCTATCGGCATTACTTTTCTTCCTTTGCGTATCTGAAAAGCTCTTCAACGACGCCGGAATACGTGAATCCGTGATCCTGCATGAGGGACGGATACATCGAGATCGAAGTAAAGCCGGGCAGCGTGTTTATCTCGTTGAAGAACACCTCGTCGCCTCTGACGAAGAAGTCAACGCGTGAAAGACCCTTACAGCAAAGCGCGCGGTAGATCTTCAGCGCAAAGGAACGCACCTTTTCCGTGATCTCATCGGGCAGCTCCGCCGGGATGTGATACGTCGCCGTGTCGTTTATGTATTTTGTATTGTAATCGTAAAACTCGCTGTTCGGGCAGATCTCGCCGGGGCGGGAGGCGAACGGCTCGTCGTTGCCCATTACGGCGACCTCTATTTCCCTGCCCTTTATGTATTCCTCAACAAGGATCTTGTCGTCGTATTTTCTCGCCTCGTCGACGGCGGCGATGAGCTCGTCTCTATCTCTGACCTTGGAGGCGCCCACGGAGGAGCCGGCGTTCGCCGGTTTTACGAATACGGGGTACGAAAGCTTCGCTTCCACCTTTGATATGACCTCTTCTCCCTCGTTGCCCCTGTGTATCAGGACGAAGTCCGCCATCGGGATATGTCTGTGGCTTATTATCAGCTTCGTTATGTATTTGTCCATGCATACGGCAGACGGCGCTGTGCCGGGTCCGACGTATTTGAAGCCGCACATATCGAGCAGACCCTGAAGGCGTCCGTCCTCGCAGTAGCTGCCGTGGACGACCGGGAACACGGGGATATCCGTGCCGAAGACCTCGCCCGTCACCTCATCCCTGATACCGGTGCGCGGTATGAGGCTCACAGGGTGGCATTCGTCATCCCTGCCGCACCACGAACCGTTTTTTATATCATCATCACCGCCTGTGTAGCGGTACCAGACGCCGTCGCGCGTCATTCCTATCATTATAACGTCATACTTTTCGCGGTCAAGCGCCTTTGATACGTTGTAAACGCTTGAAAGCGAGACTTCATACTCGGCGGATCTGCCGCCGAACATCAGAATAAGCTTTTCCTTCATACTAACCTCTCAATATACAGACCCTGTCGTTTCCCGAAAGGTCTTTTTTTATCTCACAGTCATACGGCGAAAGACGCTTGAGCGCCGCGCCCTGGTCGTATCCTATCTCAAATATAATATGCGCTGTGCCTCTGAACACGCCATCCGACGCCTTGATAACACGTCTGTAGAAATCAAGTCCGTCAACTCCGCCGTAAAGCGCCTCCCGCGGCTCGCGCCGCACATTCTCCGGAAGCTTTTCCATATCCGCGGCGTTTATATACGGAGGGTTGCAGAGTATCGCGTCGACCCGGGGCAGAACGCTCCAGTCGCCGAACACGTCGAAGCGGATGATCTCCGCGCGGTCCTCAAGCCCGTATTTCAAAAGATTTTCCCGCGTCAGCTCAAGCGCCGTATCCGAAATATCACAGCAGACCGCGCGTGTGTCGGGGCGATGCTTCAATACCGCGGCGGCTATGCAGCCCGACCCGCAGCACATGTCGCAGAACAGCGCGCCGGAAGGCAGCGTTTTCACCGCCTCCTCAACGAGCGCCTCCGTGTCGTATCTCGGTATGAGAACGCCCGGGCGGCAGTTTATCAGAAGATCGTAAAACGGCGTATAACCGAAGATATACTGCAGCGGCTCGCCCGAAAGATACCTTTCAAGGCATTCCCCGTATTTTTCGCACAGCGCGTCCCCAGCGTCCGACCGGTCGCGCGCAACGTCATATAAAGGACGGTCGAACAGATAAAAGCTGAAAGCCTGCGCGTCGCCGCCGGCTTTCTCACGCAGCTCTTCGGAGATCCGCTCAAACGTCATTTTTACGTCTGTATCTGACCTTTTCGGCAGCGGTCATACGGCTCATGACCGCTCTGCGATGCGGCGCCTCTCTTCTCTTTTCCGCGCGAAGCCTTGCGGCGGCGACCTTTGCGTCGCCCGACGCGGCGGCTGCCGGAGACGTCTTCTTCCAGGGTCCGAACTGCTTTTCCGCGGAATATCCGGGGAATTCGTCCGGTATCGCCGACTTGAGCGCGGCGATGGCGCATTCCATCTGGGAAACGTCCGGCTCTTTTGTCGTTATCCGCTGTACCCAGAGACCGGGCGCGGATATCGCGCGGATCAGGAAATTATCGTGGCTTCCGGCAAATCTGATTATCTCATATCCGACACCGACCGTGATCGGCAGAAGCGCGAGCTTTATCAGCGATCTCAGGATCGTATTGTTGACGGTTATGAAGCAGCCGACGATTATGCCTATAAGTATCATGAAGAACATGAACGACGTTCCGCATCTCGGGTGGAAGCGTTTGAACTTTGCGACGTTTTCCGGCGTCAGCTCGAGCCCCGCCTCATAGCAGAACACGGCCTTGTGCTCGGCGCCGTGGTATTCGAACACGCGGCGTATATCCTTCATAAGCGATACGAGCCACAGATATAGTAAGAATATCGCTACCTTGAACACGCCCTCGACCACGGCGCGCAGTATCTGATGATTTGCGAGCACGAATTTGCCGTCCGTTATAAGCTCAACAAGCTTTGATATCCCGTTTCCCGACGCGGTAGGCAGTATGATGAACAGCGCTACGGCGAGTCCGAGTCCGAGGATAATACCGATGACCATCACGACCGTCATTATGTCGACGTGAAGCTTTTCGGAGAGCCATTTTTCGAACTTCGACGGCTCCTCATCCTCAAGTCCGAGCGCGGCGGTGGAAGCGTCCATCGTTGTATACGACAGCTTCATCATCTCCACGAAGTTGACGACTCCGCGGATTATCGGAAGATTGAGTATCTTGTGTTTCTGACGCGCCGAGGTGAAGCGTTTTTTCTGTACGAGGATAGACCCGTCGGGCATGCGGGAGGCTATCGCCATATTGTCCCCGCTCTTCATCATCACGCCTTCGATGACCGCCTGTCCTCCGACTCTGCCCAAACGGCAGTTTCTTATCTTTTCTTTTCTTGCCATATGCTTTATTCCTTAACTACCGGCGCCAGTCCTTCCGCCCTGACGTGCAGGACGGTGCAGGAGCCTGCGCCGAAAATCTTTTCGATATCCTTTTTGTAATCCGCGGTCTTGCGGTGAGGTACGAACGCCTGTATCGTTCCGGCGAAGCCTCCGCCGTGCACGCGGAAGGCGCCGTTGCCGCCGAGCAGTCTTTCGGTTATGCACAGCGCGAGCGAAAGCCCCTGCTCCTCCGGGTTTTTCACGGTATAGACGTTCTGCAGGTATTTATAGCTCGAATCGCCGGACGCCCTTACCCTGCCGAGAAAGGTGCCGATATCGCCTTCAAGCAGCGCCTTGCGCTGTACGTTCACCCTGAAGTTCTCGCGTATGAAGTGTATCGCGCGCAGCGCCGCCCGGTCGCCGAGCTTTTCGCGTATGTACGGAAGATGCTCATATATATCCTCCTCCGTAAGCCCTCTCAGCACCTTTTTGCCGAAGAGCCCCGCAACCGCCTTCATCTCGGCGGGGACTGACGCGTAGTCCTCGTTCAGATCCGCGTGGTTACCGCCTGTGTTGACGATACACAGATCGTATCCCGCCGCCGAAAGGTCGAACGGGATCCGTTCTATCACAGGCTCGTCACCGCCGAAGTCTATGAATACGAAGCCGCCCACGGCGCACGCCACCTGGTCCATAAGGCCGCACGGCTTGCCGAAGAATTCATTTTCCGCATACCGGGATATCTTCGCTATCTCCACCGCGGGAACGGCGGAACCGTTATACAGCACCGAGAAAATATAGCCTATCATGTCCTCAAACGCCGCGGACGACGAAAGCCCGCTTCCCTTGAGCACGGTCGACGTCGTATACGCGCTGAAGCCGCCTGTCACGTATCCCTTCTTTCCGAACCCGTCCTCAACTCCGTATATGATCGCCCTCGACGAATACCTGATATCGCCGTGTTCCTTCAGGCTCAGATCGCAGACATCCTCGTCAAATCCGGCGGACTTGACCCTGACGACTCCGTCTCCGCTCTTTTTTGCGAACGCTATTATGTCGACGTCGACGGAAGCGGCGAGCACACATCCCTTGTTATGGTCCGTATGGTTTCCGGAGATCTCGCTCCTGCCGGAAACGGAAAGAACGACAGTCTCGCCGTCTCCGTAAAGCGAAAGAAAGCTTTCGCCCGCCGCTTTAAATCTCAGGCGCTGCGCCGTAACGGCGTCTTCTCCGTAAAGCTCTTTGAAGCGTCCGTCAAGGACGCCTTTTTCGATATTTGAAATGATCTCACTGCAAAGCATATTTTACACCCTATTATATATTTTTTATATATTGTATCAGATAAAACGCGATCAGTCAACAGGAAAGTGAGAAAAATTGTAAAGACTTTTTAAAGCGCCGTATCTTTCACCGCCTGCCGCGCGGTCTGATCATGTGTCTGAGCAGGGCGCGGCCGTCAAACGGGATCAGAGGATACAGATAGCTTTTTCCGCCGACGGTCCTGTTCGCCGCTATCAGGACGATGAAAACAACGAAGCCGGAGACGAAGCCCCACACGCCGAACAGCGCCGTCAGCGCGAGCAGAAGCAGCCGCAGGAACTTGAACGCGTATCCGAGTTCATACGAGGGCTGTGAGAAATTCGCTATTGCGACGAACGCCATATACAGGATCGTATCCGGTACGAACCATCCGACGCGTACGGCGAAATCGCCGAGTATGAGACCGCCTATGATGGAAAAACTCCCGGAGAGCATCGACGGCGTATTGAGCGCCGCAAGCTTCAGACCGTCCACCGCGAACTCAAGCACGAAAAGCTGCGCTATGATCGGCATCCCCGCATGGTCGTGCACCTTGATGAACGAAAGCCATTCCGGGATCCACTGAGGATAGCTGATCAGAAGGTACCATAGCGGCGACAGAAACAGCGTGAGGAAGAACACCGTGCATCTGACGGTGCGGAAATACGTTCCGACGAGCGGCGGGAGGTAATAGTCGTCAGATTCCTGTATGAAGTCGAATATCGCGGACGGCAGTATCATGGCGTTCGGGGAATTGTCGACCAACACGATAACGCGCCCCTCGAGCAGATGCGCCGCGGCGCAGTCCGGACGCTCGGTATATCTGATCTTCGGGAAAGGATCGAACCATCTCCTTTTTATAAGACGCTCGGCAAGCGACTCCGCGCCGAGCGTGAGCGACCCGACGTCAAGGGTGCTTATCAGCGAATCGAGCCGCGCTACGTAATCCGGATCAGCCTCGCCGTTCATATAGCAGATCACGACGTCCGTCTTCGACACCGAGCCGACGCTCCTGTGTTTCATCATAAGCCGCGGATCGCGTATATGCCGCCGTATCAGCGCCGTGTTCACAGTCAGCGTCTCTCCGAAGCCCGTGCGCGGGCCGCGCAGGACCTTGTCGTTCTCCGGCTCCGTTATGCCTCTCTGCGGATACTTGCGGAAGTCCGCCGAAACGCAGGCGTCCCCGTATAAGAACAGCGTTTTTCCGGACAGAAGCGCCGAGACCGCCTCGTCTGTGCCGCGGCATACCCCGGCACCCGCGCAAGACGCGATCCGATCGGAGAGCTCCGCGGGGCCGGGTAACGGCTCCGCCGCGGATGAGATCAGCCGGCTCACCGCATCCGCGTCAGTCAAGCCTTCGATATAATACAGGACGACCGGCACCCCGAACGCCTCCGTCCGCCTTTTTACAATGTCATAATTTTCATCCGTGCAAAGCGCCCTGTCAAGCGCTTCCTCGGATATCATATCCTTCGTATCCGTTTCTCCCGCCTCCTTTTTTCGGATTATTGCCGTTTTCGGCGGGCAGAGACGCTCATATCGCCTTCGAATGAGCCGAAAAATAAAAAATTTACAATAATGTCTTGAAACCTCGGGGCTGTAATGTTATATTAACAGTATAAACCAATGAAAGAGGTGCAAACTGAAATGCTTGAAAGAATAAAAGAGATCATAGCCGAAGAGCTTCATATCGACGCGGCGTCCATCTCCGACGACGCGGATATCGTCGACGATCTCGGCGCCGATTCCCTCTCCGTCGTCACGATCGTGATGACCGCCGAGGATGAATTCGGGATAAGCATCCCTGACGAGGTCATCGCCGACCTCCGTACCCCCGCCGCGATGGCGGCGTACGCCGAATCGAACAAATAAAAAAAGAGACGTGATTTTCCGCCCTCCGGCGGAAGATCACGCATATTGATATTATGGCGGAAAACAAGTATAAGACACTGCTGAAAAACTCAACCATACTCGGGATCGGCGAGGTGCTTTCAAAGCTTCTCGTATTTTTGCTGCTGCCCTTGTATTCATCGGTACTGACGACCGGCGAATACGGTATCGCAACACTCGTCGCGGACTTCTCGAACCTCCTGTTCCCGATAGTCACGCTCGGTTTTTCACAGGCTGTTTTCCGTTTTTCATACGGAAGGAAGAAGGACAGGCCCGCGGTGTTCACGGCGGGACTGGAAATGCTTTTCTCCGGAATGATCTTCTTCACGGCGATATCTCCGCTTCTGAAGCGCATACCGAGCCTGTCGGATTACATCCTTCTGCTCGGCATGTACGTCTTCATGTTCGCGCTGAACTCCATCTGCGGCAGCTTCCTGCGCGGCATGAACGCGGTGAAGCCGTTTGCGATAAAAGGTCTTATCTGCACGGCGGCAAACCTTATTTTCAACATAATCTTTCTTCTTATATTCAAGCTCGGTATAACCGGCTATCTGCTTGCGAACATCTGCGGCGACTTCATAGCCGTGCTTTATATGGTGCTCGGCGGAGATCTGCTCGACTATATAGAGCCGCGTCAGGTGTCCCGCGGGATATTCAAAGAGATGCTGCGCTTCTCCGTCCCGCTCATACCGACGACCATATGCTGGTGGATCGTAAACATGTCTGACAGGTTCATGATAACGTCGATAGTGAACGAGAGCGCGAACGGCGTCTACGCGGCGGCGTACAAGATCCCGAACATTATGATAACCGTCACCGGTATATTCATAAACGTCTGGCAGATGTCCCTCGTGAACGAGGAAAACCGCGGCGCAAAATGGGGCGGCTTCTTCACGCGGATCTTCGACGGATTCAAATCCGTCATGTTCGTCGCCGGTACGATGATAATCCTGTTCTGCCGTCTCGCCGCCCGGATCCTGCTCAGGAATGAATTCTATGAGGCGTGGAGATACATGCCGTATCTCACCGTCGCCTGCATTTTCGAGGGCGTCACGTCGTTCATCGGCGTCGTGTATATCGTCAAGAAAAAGAGCGTGAACTCGCTCATCTGCGCGGTCTGCGGCGCCGTCATCAATGTTATACTCAACCTCATACTCATAAACTATATAGGCGCGATGGGCGCGGCGATAGCTACGATGATAAGCTATATGAGCGTTTATTTCGTCACCACGTACAGATCGAGGCTGCTCGTCGGATACAAGGTGAAGCTTCCGTTCACCGCCGTGAACACGGCGCTTCTGCTCACGCAGGGACTGCTCACCGTGTCCGAGGCGAAGTATGATATCGTATTCTCGATAGCCATAGCCGCGGTCATAACCGTGATCAACGGCAAACAGGTCTATTCGACCGTAAAAGAGATCATAAGCAGCCGCAGAGGCGGCGCACATCCCGAAACGACCGAAATGGAGGGTGCAAATGAGCAAAATAGCGGCGATAATGTATGATTTTGACAAAACGCTTTCTCCGAAGGATATGCAGGACTACGCCTTCTCCCCTGAGATAGGAATGCCCGCGGAGGAGTTCTGGCGCAGATGCAACGATCTGATGCATGAGAACAACATGGACTCGATACTCGCCTATATGTATTATATGGTGAGGATGGCAAAGGAAAAGAACATACGGCTGAGCCGAGAGATGTTCCGGAAGTCCGGCAAGAACGTGAAGCTCTTCCCCGGCGTCACCGAATGGTTCTCCCGTATAAATGAATACGGCAGAAGCAAGGGGCTTACGGTCGAGCACTACGTCATCTCCTCCGGCATCAAGGAGATAATCGAGGGCACCGAGATAGCGGGAGAGTTCCGCCGCATCTACGCCGCGGAGTTTCTGTATGACGAAAACGGGGAAGCCGTCTGGCCCGCTATGGCTGTTAACTACACCTCGAAGACCCAGTTCATATACAGGATAAACAAAGAGGTGCTCGACGTCACCGACGCCCGGCGCCTCAACGAATCAACTCCGGAGGAGAAAAAACGCATACCGTTTTCGAATATGATCTATATCGGAGACGGTCTCACCGACGTTCCGTGCATGAAGCTGGTCAAGACGAGCGGAGGTCACAGCGTCGCCGTTTATCAGAAAGAGGGCGGCGAGGCTGACAAGCTCATCATCCAGGGCAGAGCCGGAAACATAGCCCCGGCGGATTTCCGCGAGGGCTCTCGGATAGACAGGACCATAAAAACGATACTTGACGTAATAGCCGCCAACAGCGCCGCGACGGACGCTTACATAAGCGATCTCGAATCGGCAAAGCTGCGTGAGAGCGGCGGTACGCTTTAAGAGGTGCTTTATGAAAAGGATTCTTTCGGTCATAATGACGTTTCTGTTCATCGCCGCTCTTTGCGTCGGCGCGGGCTCCGCGGTGAAGGCGAACGGCGGGGAAAAGGAAAACGTCACGGAATTCACGTTAAATGATACGAGGTTGGCGAATATGAAACTCATTGCGTATAAAGACGGACGCTCGTATGCGTTCTGCGGACTTGCAAAGTTCGATCTTGACAAGCCGTACCGCACGGGCGACGAGCCGGATTACTCCGTTTTTACGAAATACTACGGCGCAAAGCTTGAGGATCTTCAGAAGAAGACCGAAAAGCTTTATGACGAGAAGACCGGGATAACGCTCTACGGCTCATCGGCAAAAAATCTCGGGGATGAGGCGATCGGGAAGTACGCATACAGATTCGATCTGTATGACGATGTGGTATTCGGCTCCGAAAACCGCGATTATTCCGATTTTGCCGGGACGCGCCCCGAAAAATACAACGCCGCGCCGTATGAAGACAGACTTGTCGGTGTCGCGTACTCAACGTGGATGTACAAGGGCAGCAACCGTTTCAACAACAGCTGGGAAACGCCGCTCATCGGCGATTATACCACGCTTGACTGTCCCCGGGCACTCGAGGCTCACGCCGCGCTGCTTTACGACGCCGGCGTTGATTTCGTACTCGTCGACTGGTCGAACAACGTTGACTATGACTTTTATGCAAAAAAGGATTACCGCGGCGGCAGAGCGAGAAACGACTTCGAAACGATAGAAATGGGCACGAACCAGATGTTCGAGTCGTGGTCGAAGCTCGAAAACACGCCGAAGATAGCCGTGTTCATCGGCTGCCCGGGCGACGGCGACGCCATAACCGACGGCAGGCTTCAGAAAAAAGCCGATCAGGTCTACCGCGAATATCTCGAAAAAGAGGAATACAGGGATCTTTACCAGACGTACCTCGGCAAGCCACTGCTCGTCGTATATCTCGGCACTCCGGCGCTCGCGCAGACGCGTCTTGCAAAGCTCTGGAACGACGACCGCTTCACCGTTAGATTTCTCACCGGATATATCGGCCAGCAGAGCATGTTCAATAAAAAGACTCTCGCCGCCACACAGCCGATCTGGAGCTGGGAGGAGCGCAATCAGCAGTGCTACGCCGTGAACGGCGACCTCGTCGAATGCATGACGGTACAGTCCGCGTGGAGAGCTCAGAGCAAAGAGGGCGAGAACGGATATATCCCGGCGGGCGAGCGGAACAACGGCGATACGTTCCTCAAAATGTGGGCGCGTGCGAAGGCGTTCGGCCCGCAGATAGTCCTCTGCCCCACCTGGAACGAATACTCGAAGGGCGAACAGCCCGCGCCGGAAATAAACAAGGATCTCGAACCGACGAACGAAAGCGGCACGTTTTATTACGATATCCTGAAGGAGCAGATAAAGCTGTTCAAGAATATAAAGTCTGAGACCGTGACCCCCGTCGATGAAACGACGGATACGGAAGCCGCGCCGGAAGTTGAAACAACGTCGGCTTCCGATACGCCGACCGATACGGTGACGGTTACCGATGCCGGGGAAAGCGGAAAAGAAACAAAAAGTAAAGGCAATCTCAAGCCGTTCCTCTACACGGCCGCGGCTGTGATCCTCGCCGCCGTGATAGCCGCCGGCGCGATGATATTCCGCTCAAAGAAAAACAGCAAACGGCAGAAAAAAGCAAAATAAAGACGGCGCCGGGTACTCCGATCGGGTACCCGGCGCAGCGTTTTTTTCGGGTCGATAAGATCACGGGAGGCGATCCTTTGCCGAAAACGCGGGATCGCGTTCTATGACTGACTTGCCGCGGCGCGCAGTATATCAAGGCACGGCGCGGGTATCCTGCCGAGATGGTCCGGGCCGACGTTCAGAAGATAATTGCATCCCATACCGTTGAGTTTGTTTTTCAGCCGCAGGATCTCGGATGCGGGTTTCCAGTCGCAGTCGTAGTATTTGAATCCCCAGGAACCGTTCATGGTGCACGGCGATTCGTAAAGCATGCCTCCGTCATGGCTGTCGGGTACGAAATTATCGTCCGCGGATTCATAATCTCCGCGGCCGTTCCCTATACGGGAATTTACGAGACAATCCGGCTGATAATATTTGACCGTGTTGTAAAGCTCGTCGCTCTGTTCCGGGCTGATGGTCACCGGTACGTCGAACCACATAAGGCATATGTCGCCGTAATTCGTCAGAAGCTCCTTTACCTGCGGCTTGATCTTCTGCTCAAAGCAGATCGAATAATCCTTTCCGGACGCATCCGGATAATCCCAGTTGTTCGTAAGATAAGCGGCGTCCCCGCACCACACCTTTCCGACGGTGTAGCCGCCGCCGTGCGGATGCTCCCAGTCGAGATCCTGAGAATAGTAAAGACCGAGCTTCAGACCGTATTTGCGGCAGGCGTCCGCCAGTTCGGCAACGACATCGCGCCCGAAAGGCGTGGCGTCGACCACGTTATAATCAGAAGCGTACGATTTGAACATGGCAAAACCGTCGTGGTGCTTGGACACAAAGACTACGTACTTCATCCCCGCGTCTGCCGCGGTCTTCACCCATTCCTCCGCGTCAAAATATACGGGATAAAACGCGCGGCAAAGCTGCTTGTATTCTGCAAGCGGTATGCGGAAGTATTGCTGCGCCCATTCCGCGATATAGTTCTCCATCCTTCTTCCGCGGTATTCACCGCCGAGAAGCGAGTAGAGGCCCCAATGCACCATCATCCCGAATTTTGCCTCGGAAAACCATTGTTTTGCGTCGTATTTCCGTACGTTCATTTTATTCCTCCGTTTCATCGTGCGAATGCAGCAGCGACAGATTCCGTTCGACCGTCGCCTTGCCGCGCCACGCGTAGGCGCGGCTTTTGAATTCCTCATCGGTCATGCCGTTTATAACGTCCGCCGTAAGATACGGCGTCCTGTCTTTGTAAAAAAACTCTATCGGCGTTTTCACGCCGTTTTTCACCGCGTTCTTTGAATACGGGCAGACGTCCGCGCAGATATCGCAGCCCCACGCGGAGCCGTACCGCCTGATGTACGCGATCTCTTCATCGGTCAGCTCGCCTTTTTTCTGCGTCACCGCCGAAAGGCATTCGCGCCCGTCCTTCATCGGACACGCGGCACGGCATCTGCCGCAATGCGGACAGTTCGACGTTTTATCACCGCCGTATTCAAATACGGCGTCCGTGTATATCGCGCCGATAAAAACGTATGATCCGTACTTTTCGTTTATCAGCATCCCGTTGTCGCCCCTCATGCCGAGCCCCGCGTACGCGGCGGCTTTCACCTCGTTTATCGGAGCGGAATCCGCGTAGCCGCAGAACTGAGCGCCGTATTTTTCGGACAGCGCGGGGCACGCCCGACCGAACAGCTCGCGCATGAATAAGTGATAATCTCGGGATATCGCGTATTTTGATATGTTTCTCCGCTCTTCTCCCGTGTAATACGGAACAAGGAAAACGATCACGGAGCGCGGATCGAACCACTTTTTGAGCGCACAGTACTTTATTTCGTTTATGACGTCGCATATGTCAAACGGAACGACGCCGGAATATTCGATCCCGTAGGATCTCAGATATGTATCGTCGTATTTCATGTTCCCCTCCGTGTACAGTATACCACACTCTTCCAAAAAAAGCAACTCTATTTTCAAAAAGGTCTTGACAAATCCGGAATCTTGTGGTATAATCCATACCGCACTGAAAAAAACGGGGTGTGGCTCAGTTTGGTAGAGCGCTTGGTTCGGGACCAAGAGGCCGGAAGTTCAAATCTTCTCACTCCGACCAAAATAACACCGCATATATTGCACTGATGCATGATATGCGGTGTTTATTTATTTATACTGGCAGTAAAGAAAAAGGAGGACCCGATTATGAATTTGAAAAGAAAACGTATCCTTTGCGCCGCATTGGCGTCTCTTTTGCTGTCTTTCTCTCTGACCGCGTGTACTCCGGGTACACCGGGCGGAGAAATCAGCGAAACCGCGTCGACGGATTCCGCCGTCATCACGACAACTCTGCCCGAGGTTACCGCCGGTGATGCAACGGAGACCGAAGCCGATTACGACGATCCGGCTATCAAGCTGGATCATTTGACTGTCGGCGGCGCGGATATTTCCGAATATACCGTTGTAATCCCGGCGACTCCCGGCAGCTACGATCAGCTTGCCGCGGATTTTCTGGTCCGCTTTATCGGCGAGGCGACTGGCGTAACGGTCAGGCAAACCACCGACGCCGAATCTGCCGCTCATATGATCCTGGTCGGCACCACCGCCTACGATACCGAGGCGGTCAAAGCCGCGCGCGCCGAGGTAAAGGACGACGGCTACGCCATGCTCGTGGACGGCGGAAACCTGTACGTAACGGGCGCTTTGGATCGCGGTACGCTGTTCGGCGTGTACGATTTTCTTGAAAAATACCTGGGCGTGCGTATGTACGGCGGCGTGACTTACCCCGAAAAGCAGGAAATGTACGAAATAAAGGAGAATCTTCGGGTGGATATTCCCTCAGATCTGCGTTTGGTATATTCTTCCCCCGTCGCATTCCGCAAGACGAGCTGGACGGCTGTTAACGACGGCTGGGCTTATTTCCCCCTCTGGAATTGCTATAATTCAAGCGAGTTCAAGTTTGCCGCCGGCGCGGTCCATACCATCGCGCATCTTGCCGAAACTGGCGGAGACCTGAGCCCCAATCCCTGCCTGACTGATGAAAATATCTATCAGACCGTTTTGAAAAACGTTCGCCTGGAGCTTGAAAAATACCCGAACGCGCAGTATGTGAACATTTCCCAGACCGACGGTACCTCTCACGGATGTCAGTGCAAAAACTGTTTAGCTGTTGAAGCGGAAGAAGGGAGTCCCTCGGGACCGTGGATACGTTTTGTCAACCGCATTGCAAACGATATAAAGGATGATTATCCGAACGTTCTGGTTGAGACTTTGGCGTACACCTTCACCGAAAAGCCGCCCAAAGTCACAAAACCCGCCGAAAACGTGGCCGTATGTCTCTGTACCAGCAGCTGCTGCTTTGTCCATGCCATCGACGATCCCGATTGTCCGCGCAACGCGACGTTTGCCGGCTACGTCAGGGGTTGGTCGGAGATTTGCAATCATCTGAGGATCTGGACGTATTCCGGCAACTTCCAGGCTATCGATAACGGTGATAAGAACGGCTTTGCTCCGAATTTCCGCGTGATTCGACAGACCGTCAAGTTTTTCGCCGATCACAACGTGACGGCCGTCTACGTTGAAGGTCAGCAGCATCCCGAGGACCGGCAATCCACCGCTATGGGCGAGCTGCGCGCGTATCTTTGGGGCAGGGTTCTGTGGAATCCCTACATGACCGAGGAGGAGTTTGCTGCGTACACAAACGATTTCATGAACTACTACTACGGCGACGCGGGCCCTCTTCTTTTAAAATACGTGGATACCGTATACGGCGATATGCTTGATAATACGAAATACAATAAGTTAATGGAGGGACACTCCTACGTGATTTGTGAATACGGCAGATTCTTCCGCATGTACGACACCGAAGGAAACTGCACGACCGCTTATATGGATAAGCTGGCGGATATATGGAACGAAATCTGCGCGCTTGATACCTTGACCGAAACCCAGAAGTACCACGTGGACTGCGCGGCTGTCCAATTCTACGATATCGCGTCAAACATATACAACATCATCTCCAATAAGACGCGCAATTCCGATATCAGAAAAATAGGCCACAATTATAAAGTCTTGCTGCGTGAAGCCAAGGAAAGGGTAGGACTGTAAGCAAAGAAACAGATGTGAAGACAATAACGATATAATGAACATATCATATATCATATAATACTTCTCACTACGACCATATAAGCACCGCATATCTTGCATTACAGCAGGATATGCGGTGCTTTTATCTGGATATTGATACTGACCGGACGTCTGATAATGGTCTGTTCGTCAACTGATCTTAAAAGATATCCTTTCAATCAATAAAACCGAACATCTGCAGAAACTGTGGGATGCTGTTATCGTTAAAGACTAAATCTCCGTACGGAGTTACTGAGTAAACATCATATCCATACTCCGGATAAGCAACGTTGTTTCTGTCTTTGTAAACCAGATCATATTCTTTTGCTCTTACTACGATTTGCATAAGTTCCATATCCGGTATTTCCTTCGAAGGATCTGCGTATGTTATGACAAGACGTGGTATTTCCTTGAAAAAATCTTGATGATTTGTTATTTGTCCCTGCGATTGAAATCTCATGCCAACTAATTCTGTTGAATCATAATTATAGAAATTCATCATCGCGATAAGTCTTTTATCATTTATGCTTATGTTTGTCTCGCCGTTTTTATCATATAAGACTGCACAAATCGGTGTCTTATTTACTACATGTCTGCTATTTGGCCAGTCATCAACATATATATAACAGTTGTCAGGTACTTTTACGGTTTTATCATCCCTTATTGAGATTTCCGTATATTCAAGTTCAAAGCCGATTTTTTCATCGTAGTTTTCTCCATCGTAAACAACATATGGCGACGTTTCAGAGCTGATTATTACTTTTCCGAAATCAAGCTCTGTTTTTTTATGACAGCTGCATAACAAGAAAACCACAATAAAAACAGCAAGTAAATTTATTCTTTTCATATTCTATACCTTTCTATACCTTAAACTTTTTCCTGGCGTCGTAAACGTTTCCGGGTTGTTATTCTCATCCCTGATCTTCATTACGGCGCCCTGCAGATTCTTAACGTAGTAGTAGAACGTTCCATCGATACTAAAACCGTACGTACCATAAGAATCGTAGAAATACTCGATATGGGTCGTTGTATTACCGTCGATTATGGTCTCTGCGGTAATCGAGCTGCCCATAAGGTAGTATTTGTGGACAACACCATTTACATTCTTTTCGTAACGTATTCCGTCCGAGTTGTACTTGTAACTTATACTAGTAGTGCCTTTGTTCAGCGTCGCCAATCAGCGTCCGTCTTTCCATGTAAAAGTATAGGACGAGCCGTTGTAACGGCTAAGTAATTACATATTATTTGCACTCTCTCCATCCGGGCTTGTCAACAATGTCCGATACGTCTTCGTTATCATTTGGATATAAAAAGCAATACCCCTCATGTGTTTCTGAAAGAAAGAATACTGATTTATCGCTTCTGTAAAAGATAAGGTTTTGAGCCGGTTCATAATTATAACTCTTTAAAGGATCACCGCGCATATTCCAAACAGCATCCGACCAATATGAAAACAAATTGCCGAATGACAGTACAAAATTCTTTGTATCTTCGTTTATTTCAAAATATTTTCCCACCATCGTGGGAGTTGTCAGAGGATAAAGAGGCACGCCAGCTTTCGTCCAATTCATTTTTGCTTCAGCTGTAAGCATTTTCTCAAAATCACATACTTCATATTTCAATATTTTTTCAACAGGTGGATTATCCGGTTTTTTTAAAGCATCGCACCAAAAATAATCAAATGATAAGTATTTTGAATATTTACAACACCGTGAGATTAAATTGCTGTATTCGCTGTTTTTAACATCATCTGCATACATTTGGCTGAAAATATACGTTTTCATAACTGACTCCTATTGTTTTGGATCCCCATACCAAACATGAAAGTGTGAATTTTTTTGATAAAATTGCGACCATATCGTAGGTAAACGGAATGTTGTTGTACGCAGTCAGCTTATCCGGCCGGTTTGTATCCGTATAACTGTAAGTATCGGTGCTTTCGAACGTACCGCCGTTATACGTCTTTACACTCGTTATATTTCCGCCGACGCTGTATATGTTCTAATGCATATGATACCACGTTTTGCCATCTTATGCAATACCGTGCCAGTCCACCGTTTACAGTCTTTTCGTATCTTATACCGTCAGAGTTATACTTGTAACTGACACTCGTATTTCCTTTGGTAAGCGTTGCTGATTTGCGCCCGTTTTTTCACGTGAACGTACAGCTGTCGCTATTTAGTATAAATTAAATTTCCGTACTTATCCATTACAATAAACACTTCATAGTCAAGCACATTTTCCTGAGCGGCTAATACTCCATAATACTCATTTTTTATATCACGATAAACAGTAAATTCATTATATTTGTGGTACGGATTCTTATCGATTTCTTTTTTTGCAATTTCTAATGCTTCATCTTCGTCAATTTCTTTTGTGTAGGATTTTTCCGTATCGAAAAATTTTAAACCTTTTTTGCTATCAGTTATATAGAAATATCTGTTAAAAAGCATTATATGATTGTCAAAGTCAATTAAATCATCATATTTACTTGAGTATGTCATGCATATGTCACCTAAAAATTTATTGCTCACATAATCTCTGATGTCAAAATCATTAACAACTAAATATGTGGTATTGTTGACATTATAATATAATTGATCTTCAACTCCTAAAAGCAGCGCATTGTTGCCGTTAATTTCAAAATACATACCATCGCCGATAATACTGCCATTGATTTGTGCCTCTTGTAATTCAGATGTTGATAGCAGTTTGTTTAATTCGTCTTGTTCGCTATCACTTAATGATCTGCCGTGTGTACCTGTACGAAAATATTCTCTTACCGTGTTATCAGCATTTATCACAAAAACGGAGTAGTATATATTTTCTTTCAGATCAAATTCAAATACATAAGGATCTTCACTTGTACTGCATCCTGATAACAACACAGTAATTGACATTATTATAAATATAAAAATGAATATTTTTTCATTTCTCCTGTTCTCCTGTTCTCCTGTTTATTTCATCGCAAAGCGATCCGATATTGTTTGTTGTGTTTTCGTTTACGCTAAGCACCTTGCCCCACGCATCGTAAACATAGCTCGCAATCAGGTTGTTATTCTCGTCTCTGATCTTCGTTACGTCGCCCTGCAGATTCTTAACGTAGTAGTAGAACGTTCCATCGATACTAAAACCGTACGTACCATAAGAATCGTAGAAATACTCGATATGTGTTGTAGTATTAGTAAGCGTAATTGTAGTTCTGATACGTATTGTTCTGATAGAAGTTATATGTTACACTGTACCTGACAATTCCATTATACTTAATTCCAACCGTTTTGTCAAGATCGTCGTAAACGTTTTCAACGTAAATTCCGTTCGCGTAATCCGTTCTTGCCGGTTTTCCGTCGTTATTTGCGTGAGTATAGCTTACCAAACCGTGTATTTTTACGTCACTTTTCAGCTCTTTTGCGGGATGACGGCCGTGAGGCAGTCGGGGGACGGCGGGATTATGCGCGTCGGTTTGTTTTTGAGAAAAAATGATCGAAGCAGGGTTGAAAAACGCGGTGCATTGTGGTATAATCGGCATGACAACAATATCGAAGGGAGATCCGAATGATAAAGAGAAATACATTGAGGGTGATATCGGCGCTGCTTGCGGTGCTGATGTGCGCTTTCGTACTCGTCGGCTGCGGAGGCAAAAGCGCGGACCCGGAAACGACCGCCGCACAGCCCGGGTCAGACGCGGACACTGCGGCGACCGACGTACCGACAGACACTGCGGCCGGAACGGACACGGTGACCGAAGAGGCTCCGGTGACGGACACAGAAGCCGATACACATGATACCGAAGATACAACGAAAACCGGGGAAACGACCGATCCCGGCACCTCCGCGCCGGCGACGGAAGAGACCGTAACGGCGGAGCCCGAGACCACCGCGCCGGAAACCACGGCGCCCGTGACTACCGCGCCTGTGACTACCGCGCCGGAAACGACCGCGCCGGTGACGACCGCCGCCGAGACCGAGCCTCCTCAGCCGAAGGAGCCTCTCACGCTGATAAACGCCGCAGACAAGGAAAACGCGAAGCTTGCTGAGTATTTCGTCAGAGGCAGCTACTGCGAGGCGGCGATGACAGCGGACGGAGTAAAGCTCACGACGAAGGACGTGAAAACGGCAAACACGAATAAGCCGTTCATGTATTTCACGTACAAGGAGTTCGCGGAGTCTCAGGGAAAGACGAACGTCAGCCTTGCGGAGCTTCCCGTCGTCGTGCTCAAGGTCAGGGCTGACACAGCCCACGACCGTATGGTAGGCGTGACCGGTGCGACGGCGCCGGCGAGCATAACCGGGACCGAGGTGACGGCGACGCTTCCGACGCTCGACGGCTGGTGTTACGTCGGATTCGATTTTTCCGGCAACAAGAACGCCGCCAAAATAACCACGCTCCGCATTTCGCCGGAAGCGTTCGCCGGAGCCAACGGTGAAGGCGTGACAATCGGTGAGATACGCTTCTGCACAAAAGCCGAAGCCGAAAAGCTTATAACCGCCGACACGTACCCGAAGAACGCGGGAGACGGCGATCTGAGGCTGCTCCAGTTCAACGTACAGACCGAAAACGGAAATCCCGCTCCGTTTATCATAAGATCGGAAATGTACCGCAAGCTCGTTGACGAGCTGATGCCGGACGTCGTGGGAATGGAGGAGGTCACCGTCAACTGGCGGAAATGGCTCGACACGTACGTCTTCAACGACTCATACGCAAGCGTCGGCGAGATGCGCAGCGCGGGCGGCGAGGCGAACCCTATCTACTACCGTAAGGACAAATACGAGCTTGTCGACAGCGGCACCTTCTGGCTGTCCGCCACGCCCGACAAGTCGGGATCATACACGACCGTAACGGTCGACGACGTTGAATACAAGGCGAATTACCCGAGGATCTGCACCTGGGTCATACTCAAGGACAAAACGACCGGCAGGCAGTTCGCCCATATGAACACCCATCTCGATCACAACGGGAACAACGATTCGACCGCGGGCAACAACATCCGCAAGGAGCAGATCAAAGTCATCATCAGGTTTGCGGAGAGATTCGGCGATATGCCGGTATTCCTCACGGGCGACCTCAACAACCGCAGAACAACGAGCAAAAACAAGACGTACGCGCTGATCAAGATGATCGAGGGCACGTCGGAGGTGACCGACGCCGACGGAAAAGTATACAAGTTCGCGCTCGCGGACACGCGCCTCAACGCTCCGAAGACCGTTGACGCGGAGCACACCGCGACAATGACGAAATACTACAACAAAAACAGCACGTCGTATGAACCGACACGTGAGCCCATCGACTACGTTTTCTATGAGCCGAACAGCACGGTCCCGCTTTCATACGAAACATTCCTCATTGCACAGGACGGGATGGAGATATCCGACCATCTGCCGGTATTCACAAAATTCGATTTTAAAAAATAAGCGGCAGATATGAGAAAAACAATAATATTGAAGATCGTGTCCGCGCTGCTCACGGTACTGTTCATTATCCCTGCCGCAAGATCCGGCGTGTTCGCCGGGGATCCGGCTATAACCGTCCGTGAAGGCGACGATACGGACGCGCCCGGCGACAATGAGGTTGTCGTAGGCATAGAAGGCACGTTCGTTCCGATAGACGAGGCGGCGAAGGAAACGATCCTTTCAAGGATCAACGAGATAAGAAAAGAAGCCTGCACCGAAGGTGTGCCGTACCCCGGCAACAGATCGAAGAATCTGACCGAGGCAGACTACGTGCCGATCAAATGGTCACAGGCGATAGAACAGATCGCCGCGATGCGCGCGGTGGAAAGCTCGATATATCTCGGACACGGCAGACTTGCCGACGGATCGAAGGGCAAATGGAACTACAACGGTCACGGCGTGAGCACGAACGCGGAGAACATAGCCTGGAACTTCTCAAGGCCTGCAGTGAGCGCCATACTCGCCGGTATCGATCAGTGGTATGACGAAAAGAGCGACTGGGTGAACAATACATCCGGCGCCGTCACCGGACACTACACCTCCATGATAAACCCGAACATGAAATACATAGGTCTGGCAGGCTTCTACAACGAGAACGCGCGTTACAGGATGACTGTCTGCAATCAGATGAGCGTGTCAGGCGCACATAACGCGAGCGCAGCGGGCATAGGCGGCACTGTCATGCAGAAAACGCTTGTCAAGCTCGATTACGTGACCGCGCTTTCCGCCGAATGCGAGAGCGAGGTCGGAGTCGGTGAGACGGTCGAAGCGCAGGCGATCGCGACAGTACAGGCGACGACCGGTCTCGGCACGAGCAGCGGCGTCGGTCCTGTTTTCACCGGTCTCACCTGGGAAAGCAGCGACAGCTCCGTAGCGACGGTCGGCTCAGACGGCAAAGTGACCGGCAGATCTGCCGGCAAGGCGACGGTGACCGCTTCCCTCGCGAACGGGAAAACGTGCTCCTTTGAGATAACCGTCAAGGCGTCGTTCACGCCCGGCGATATAAACGGAGACGGCGCCGTGAACAACAAGGACGTCGTCACCTTGTTCAACTACGTCAACGGTATCGAGGGCAGCTATAATGTCCCCGCGCTCGATCCGAACGGAGACGGAAAGGTCAACAACAAGGACGTCGTCATCCTGTTCCGCTTTGTAAGCGGCGCGGACGATGTGATCTCGGATAAGCCTTACAATCCGTAAACATGTATAAAAAGGGCTCCCCGCGGCCGAAGCCGCAGGGAGCTTTTGTTTTTCCGATCAGAGCTGTTGCTTCATAAGCTCTATGTTCCGGTTTATATCGTTGTATTTTAAACTTAAGTACAGCCATGATCAAATGTCATTGAATATCACTTGAGAGCCTTGCACTTCGCGGCGCGCTCTTTTATGAGCGAGAGAAGGTCTGCGGAGATCTTTTCGGCCTGCTCGGTGTCGCCCGTGCGGACGGCGCCGGAGAAGGCGGAAAATCTTTCACTGATCGCCTGCTCAACACCGTTGAGCTCCGGAGCGGAGACGGGATCACTGTATTTCAGCGCCTCAAATACCTTGCCGCAGAGCTCCTTCGCCTTCGGATCCTTCGCGTAGGAGGAAAGCGACTCGGCGTCGGCGGTTATGAATTTGACGAACGCGGTTTTGACCTTGACTTTTTCATCCACGCCGGACACCACCGAGGACAGGGCGAGAGCCTTGAGCAGGGCTATGACGGTGAAGGCGAGCGCTATCGCGCAGACGATTATGCCGACCCACACGGGTATCGGTATGATCGACATGCATACGCAGCCGGCGATGAACGTCACGAAAAGCGACGACACGCTGACGCGTATAAGCGGGATGTTATAAAACAGATTCTGCAGAGAATTTTTTCTGAAGGCGAGAAGCGTGCACGCCAGCTGTATCACGAAGCACAGCGTTATGAACGCGTATCCGATCCAGAACAGGGGCGAGAATTTGCTTACGCCGTTGTATTCGGACGGGGTGACGAAAACTATCACGTTGAACAGGCCGAGCATGACGAGCCAGCCGAGGGAATAAAGACCGAACAATTTTTTCATTTCAATTTACCTCCGTTATCAGAGCTTTTCACCGCATTCAAGGCAGAATTTGCCGTTCGGCGGGACCTCGGTACCGCACTTCGGGCATTTTCTTACAAGCGGTTCGCCGCATTCCATGCAGAATTTTCCCTTGTGAGTCTTCTTTCCGCAGTGCGGGCATATGATCTCGTTCTCAGAGAGAGTCTCGAATTTTTCACCGCATTCGAAGCAGAATTTTGCGGTCTCGGGAAGCTCCGCGCCGCATTTCGGGCAGACCTTCTTCGCGTGAGCCTCGGGCTGTCTGGGAGCCTGCGTCTGAGGCTGTGCGGGCGCCTGTCCTCCGTTCATCTGACCGAAGAGACCTCCCATCTGCGAGCCGAGCATGCCTGCCGCCGCCATACCGACGCCGATGCCCGCCATGTCGCCGACGATACCGCCGCCGCCACCGCCGTTGGCGCCCATGCTGCCGACGCCTTCAGCCCACGCCTTCTGTTTTTCGAGCTCGAATACGTCTTTCTTGTTGAAGCCCTGAGCCTGCATGACCTCAGCCTCGGCGAAGCCGGCGAGCTTCGTTTTCTGAGCCGCGATCTGAGCGTCGATCAGTTCTCTTTCAGCCTCACGTCTTCTCTTCTCCGTCTTGCTCTCCTCTTCCTCGATGAGGACGCGTCTGCGCTGTGCGATGTGTTCGCTGTCGCCTTCCGTCGCCTGGATCTCAACGAGCTTTCTGAAATACGGATCGTTTGCGGGCGGAGGATCGAGGTGCAGGAAGAAATTCTTTATATCGAATCCGAAATCGTCGAAATCGGGTCTGATCTCTTCAAGGATGGACTTTCCGAAGCGCTCGTCGTACGTCGTCAGCTGGAGCATATCTACGGATTCGTCTATGTAATCGGGAAGCCTCGAGCCGACCTTCGTAACGATATTCTCACGGAAATAATCCTCAACGGATCTGGCGTTCAAGCTGTTCTGTCCGCTGAGTGTCAGTCCGTTCATCGTGCCGACGAGCTTGACGAGCATCTTTCTCGAATCCGAAACGGACATCCTGACGGTGCCGCGCGCGCCGATCGTGAACGGATAGCCGTGGCGTTTCTCCACGACGCCGACTCTGTTGGGAAGTCCCCAGTTGAAGTCCATGACGACTGTCTTATTGATGAAATAGACCTCGCAGTGGAACGGCGTCACGCCGCCGGTAACGCCCTTTATCATCTTGCCGAGCAGGGGGATGTTCTGAGTTTCGAGCGTGTGTCTGCCCGGTCCGAAAAGATCGAGCGCCTGACCGTTCATGAAGAACAGCGCCTCCTGATTTTCGTGTACGATAAGCTGGGTCAGCGTGTTGAAGTCTTCTTTCTCAAACTTGTAAACGATGGTACTGTTGTCACCTTCATATTTGATGACCGAAGTGATCTCTGCCATATACAGCCTCCTAACAGGTATTTCACCTTTATTCGATTCATTATATTATATCGCGCGCCTAAAGTCAACAGATTTTCTGTGAGTTTTCACATTTTTTGTCACATTGCATCAAATTTTGCCGCGATACTTGAAAAGTTCCCGTTTATATGATATAATGGCCGAAAAGGAAGTTTCAGAGGCTTTATATGCTTAAAAAACACTACGGTACCGTGATAATCGGAGCGGGTCCCGCCGGACTTGCATGCGCTCTGAGCCTCAGACGTCTGGGGATCACGGACGTGCTCACAGCCGAAAGGTACGTGTTCCCGCGCGACAAATGCTGCGCCGGATATATTACCGGGAAGACGAAGAAAAAGTACGCGTCATACGGGCTTGACGCGGATGAATGCGGATACTCGTTCATCGACGATTTCCGTCTTTTCTTCCGTTACCGTGAAAAGCAGAAGATAAAGAACCGTTTTCTCTATACCGGAAGGAGCATAAACCGCGTAGAGCTCGACGACGCCTTTTTCCGCCTTGCAAAGGCGAGTGGGATCGAGGCGGCTGAGGGGATGTGCCTCACAGCGCACGACGCGGAGGCGCACACGGTTACGTTCAACGGAAATATCACCGTCGGCTACGACAAGCTCGTATTTGCGGACGGTACGCTCGGCTTCGGCAGCAGATATCAGAAAACAAAGTCCAAAAACATAGCCATGCAGCTGATCTTTCCGTCAGAGCTTCCCGACGGGATCGGGATACATTTCGGCGTTTCACGTCACGGATACGGCTGGGTCAGCACTCACCGCGGCATAACGAACGTAGGGCTTACCGACGTATACGACAAAAAGGTCGACTACACCGCGCTTTTCCGCGGGTTTCTTGACAGGCTCGGGATAGAGAGAGACACATCCGGTCTGTACGGCAGCTTCACCCCGATCGGCGTACGCAAGCCCGTGATCGGCGACGTGTATTTCGTCGGAGACGCGCTCGGCGCCTGTGATCCGTTCACGCTCTCGGGGCTCAGATACGGGCTCGATTCGGGCGAGGCGGCGGCGAGATCGATCGCGGAAAACGATCCGCGAGTCATCCGGCGCTTCGCGTCCGGACTTTCCGTGAAATTCGCCGTTTCACGGATGATACAGCGCCTGTTTTACCTCAAGCCGGTGGCTTTTCTCGTATTCAACGTCGGCTGCACCTGCTTCTCTTTCGTCATACGCTTCTTCTTCGACCGTTTTCTCAACAAAAAATAAACATGATCCGCCTCAAAGAGCCGGACAGCGAGGAGCCTATGAAATTCAAAAAGCAAAAGCTCACCCTTCAGCAAAAGCTCGAAAAGAGAAAATACAAAAAGCCCGGCAGGACCGTCACCTTCCTTTACAAGCTGATTGGCTCAACGGTCCTTTTGCCGAAATACAATCCGCATTTTTCGTCCGAGGTGGATATCAATGACCGCGAAGGCGCCTGCTTTCTTGTCTGGAACCACCTCTCGCGTCTCGATCATCTGTATACGATGAAAGCCGTTTATCCCGGAAGATACAACATGGTCGCCGGCTACAGCGAATTCTTCCGCTCGCATCTGCGCGCCGTGTTCCGTCTCAACCGTATCCTGCCGAAAAAGATATTCAACAACGACAGAGTGGGCATAAAGGCGATGAATTCGATAATAAAGCAGGGCGGCATCGTCACCTTCTCACCGGAGGGCATGAGCTCGATCTACGGAACGAACCAGCCCGTCGTCCCCGGGTCGGGCGCGTTTCTCAAGCACTACGGGATACCCGTGTATTTTCTGAAGCTCAGCGGACAGTATCTGACGAGCACGAAGCATTATCTTGAGGAGCGCAAGGGCAGGACCGAGGCGCATCTTTCGCTTCTGTTCACGGAGGAACAGCTGAAGGAAATGACAGGCGATCAGATAGAGGCGGCGCTCAACGAGGCTTTCCGTCACGACGACTACGAATGGGGCAGGAGCAATCATATAAAGTGGGAGATGCACGGCAGAAGCTGCGAGCATCTTGACGAGATCTGTTACCGCTGCCCGCGCTGCGGCTCGGAGCTTCAGATGCACGCGGAGGGCGACAAGATCCAGTGCACCGTCTGCGGGAACGGCGCCGCGCTCAACGACTGCTATGAATTCGTGCCGTTCAACGGCGCGTGCGTGATACCCGTCTCACCGTCCGAGTGGGTCGGGGAGGAGCGCGTGAACGTGATAAAACAGATCAGACAGGATCCGGACTTCAGCTTTTCGGAGCACGTGACGCTCGGATATCTTCCGCCGCACGAATACGAAAAAAAGATGAAGACGAGCGTCCCGTGCGGCGAAGGCACGGTGACGGTCGATCACGCCGGGATCCATTTCACCGGGAACAAGCTCGGCGAGCCGTTCAGCTTCGATCTGCCGTATACAACCGTATATTCGCTCATCATCATGACTAGCACAGCGCAGTTCTCCCTTTACGTCAACGGCGAATTTCACGATTTCATACCGGACAGGCGGAGCGTCGGAAAGCTGCTTCTGCTTGTAGAGGAGATGCACCGTTACCACGTCAACACCTGGAAAAACTTCCCGTGGAACGATTGGATGTACGAGGGAATGGAGCTCGGGATTGACAAAAAAAGATAATGGCGCGAATATCGGACGCGCAAAAAAAGAACAGGCTGATCATAATGCCCGACCGTCATAAGGATGTTTTTTAAGAAGAACCGGTGTAATCTCGTTTGAACGGGGTTACACCGTTCTTCTTATTGCGCTTATGATACGAGTT